>NZ_JANEWL010000040.1:0-35610 GCF_028069815.1 Citrobacter sp. Awk 2 | reverse complement strand
TAATTTTGCTAACGACATTTTTATCTTACCCTGCTTAAAAGAACCATTTTTACAAATGCTTATTTTGGACGTCCAGAATGCCGTGCGAATGGGTAATAAATGCTCTATTTGATCATGAAGTGCTAATCCACAATAAAAATAGTGATTATTTTTTGTTCTTAAATGTTGCAGTGAAACATCACGTAACAGGAAGAGGGAATTTACGGGTTGAGTTTAGTGCGGGATGAGGGTCTATCTACGGTGAAAAATGCAGCAATGCGGTGAACGTAAAAAGGCCAGCAGTGCTGGCCTTTAAGGTTAAAACGATAGCGTTAGAAGCTGGCGTTACGCGGTGTACGCGGGAACGGAATAACGTCGCGGACGTTCTGTACGCCGGTGACATAAGCAATCAGGCGCTCAAAGCCCAAACCGAAACCGGAATGCGGAACGGTACCGTAGCGACGCAGATCGCGATACCACCAGTAATCTTCTTTGTTCAGACCCATCTCCAGCATACGGGCATCCAGCACGTCCAGACGCTCTTCACGCTGAGAACCACCGATGATTTCACCGATTCCCGGTGCCAGCACGTCCATTGCCGCAACGGTTTTACCGTCGTCGTTAAGGCGCATATAAAACGCCTTAATATCTTTCGGATAGTTTTTAACCACCACCGGCGCTTTAAAGTGTTCTTCGGCAAGATAGCGTTCATGCTCAGAAGACAGATCGACACCCCAGTAAACCGGGTTTTCGAACTGTTTGCCGCATTTTTCCAGAATGCTTACCGCATCGGTGTAATCCACCTGTGCAAAGTCAGCATCAATGAAACGTTCCAGGCGTGATACCGCATCTTTGTCGACACGTTCGGCGAAGAACTTCATATCATCCGCACGTTCTTCCAGTACGGCCTTGAACGCGTATTTCAGCATCGCTTCAGCCAGACCTGCAACATCGTTCAGATCGGCAAAAGCGACTTCCGGCTCAAGCATCCAAAACTCTGCCAGGTGACGGCTGGTGTTGGAATTTTCCGCACGGAAAGTCGGTCCAAATGTATAAATTTTGGACAGTGCACAGGCATAGGTTTCGCCGTTCAACTGACCGGAAACTGTGAGGAAGGCTTCTTTACCAAAGAAGTCTTTATCGAAATCGACTTTACCCTGATCGTTGCGTGGCAGGTTTTCCAGATCCAGCGTTGACACGCGGAACATTTCACCGGCACCTTCGGTATCGGAAGCGGTGATCAGTGGGGTAGAAACCCAAAAGAAACCCTGCTCATGGAAGAAGCGATGCAGCGCTTGCGCCAGCGTATGGCGTACTCGCGCAACCGCACCAATCATATTGGTACGCGGACGCATGTGTGCGACTTCACGCAGGTACTCAATACTGTGACGTTTCGCAGCCATGGGATAGGTATCAGGATCTTCAACCCAGCCGGTAACTTCAACTTCCGTTGCCTGAATTTCAAAGCTCTGTCCTTGTCCTGGTGACGCAACGACTTTACCCGTTACGATAACCGAACACCCCGTCGTCAGGCGTAATACGTCCTGATTGTAATTGGGCAGAGAATTATTGATGACGGCCTGTACAGGATCAAAGCAGGAACCGTCATAAACGGCGAGGAAGGAGATGCCAGCTTTTGAATCTCGGCGGGTACGCACCCATCCGCGCACGGTGACTTCGCTGTCAACGGCTACGCGGCCCTGGAGTACGTCGGCTACAGGCACAACGCTCATAATATTCTCTCTGTTAATAGTCGGATATATAAACACATGTCCACCCGTAATGGGGGGATACCTATGTTACCTGGCATCTGCAATCAGACAAGCAGAATTCGTAGCTGGAGTGAAAGATTTCGGAAATAAACGTGAAAAGGGAGCCAAAGTGGCTCCCTGGGAAGGCTAGCTGGCTTTTTTAATATGCGGAAGATCGAAGGCTTTACGCAGCGCACGAACAAATGCTTTATCGTGGCAAATGGTTTTGCCTGGACTATCTGACAACTTGGCTACCGGCTTACCGTTACATTCGACCAGCTTGATAACGATATTCAGCGGCTTCACTTGGGGGATATTACACGTCAGGCGTGTCCCGATACCAAAGCTCAGCTGCACGCGAGAAGAGAAGTGGCGATAGAGTTCAATCGCTTTATTCAGATCGAGGTTATCTGAGAACACCAGCGTTTTGCTTTGCGGGTCAATACCCAGTTTTTCATAATGGGCAATGGCTTTCTCACCCCATTCAACCGGATCGCCAGAGTCGTGGCGCAAACCCTGATAGCGTGTTGCAAACTCAACGCCAAAGTCGCGCAAAAACGCGTCCATAGTAATGCAATCGGTCAGGGCGATGCCGAGCTGGTCGGGATATTCGTTCAGCCAGGCGGCCAGGGCAACGCGCTGGCTGGTCGCAAGCTCAGGGCTGATTTGCTGATGTGCCTGGAACCATTCATGTGCCTGGGTTCCCATCGGCGTTAATGACAGACGACGGGCAAGATCGTAGTTGCTGGTGCCAACAAACCACGGTTCCTGCTGCAGACGCTGAACAATAGCTTGCTGCACTTCGCGTGAAAAACGACGACGCGTGCCGAAATCCATCAGATGGAAGCGGGACATGTCGACATCTTTCGTTAATGTAGTGAATTCTGCTAACTTGTTTTCCAGCTCAGCCAGTGCCTGCGGCACGCCAGATTCTGGCGAACGGTAACGGTGCACCAGTTCGCTAATTACCGCCAGCAGCGGGACTTCCCACATGATGACTTCACGCCATGGGCCGGTTAAGCGGATGTTCAGCTTACCGTTATTATTGGTGACGTGAACCTGTTCCGGGTTGTAGCGGAAATCACGTAACCAGGTGAGGTAATCAGCTTTAAAGAAAGGCAGGCCGGAGAGCCACTGGTACTCGTCCTCCTGAAGTCGCAGGTGCTGCATAGCGTTAACCTGCTCACGAATAGTGTCGGCATAAATACCGAGCAGGTCATCGCCACGGCAACGAAATTCAGCCGCTACTTGTACATCATAGTAGTGGTGAAAAACGGCTTGCTGCATATGCAACTTATAAGCGTCTGTATCCAGCAGCGAGTGCAGAACAGGAGAAGCGAATTGTGTCATAGGTGCGCAGTAGCATCCTCTCGCGGGAGCGTTTAGTACAATAAACAACTAAGAAAACCGCTGGAGTATACCCTGTTTAGCGATTTATTGAACCCCGATCACACCATAAGCTGTCTTTCTGGTCGAGTGCATTTCGTGCCGCGTGTTATTGAAATGTAGCAAAAAGGGTGTTTGTGCCTGAAAAGATGAACATTCTGCGTAGCGCGATTTACGCAACAGGAATAGACTGAAGCCGAGACTCTACAAAAGATGCTAAAGGTTTTTTATGACACAACAGCCACAAGCCAAATACCGTCACGACTATCGTGCACCGGATTACCAGATTACTGATATTGACTTGACCTTTGACCTGGATGCTGAAAAAACCGTGGTCACCGCAGTGAGCCAGGCTGTCCGTCATGGTGCGTCTGATGCTCCCCTTCGCCTGAATGGTGAAGATCTGACCCTGGTGTCAATCCACGTGAACGATGAACCGTGGACAGAGTATAAAGAAGAAGAGGGTGCTCTGGTCATCAGCCACCTGCCGGAACGTTTTACGCTGCGTATCGTTAATGAAATTAGCCCAGCAGCTAACACCGCACTGGAAGGGCTGTATCAGTCCGGCGATGCGCTCTGTACGCAGTGCGAAGCGGAAGGGTTTCGCCATATTACCTGGTATCTCGACAGGCCGGACGTGCTGGCGCGTTTTACCACCAAAATTATTGCCGATAAAACCCGGTATCCATTCCTGCTCTCCAACGGTAACCGTGTTGCACAGGGCGAACTGGAAAATGGTCGCCACTGGGTGCAGTGGCAGGATCCATTCCCGAAACCGTGCTATCTGTTCGCGCTGGTCGCCGGTGATTTCGACGTGCTGAGCGATACCTTTACGACCCGCTCCGGGCGTGAAGTTGCGCTGGAATTATATGTAGACCGCGGCAACCTGGACCGTGCGCCATGGGCGATGACGTCGCTGAAAAATTCCATGAAATGGGATGAAGAGCGTTTTGGTCTGGAGTATGACCTCGATATCTACATGATCGTCGCCGTGGACTTCTTTAATATGGGGGCGATGGAGAATAAAGGTCTGAACATCTTTAACTCCAAATACGTGCTGGCGCGTACCGATACTGCCACCGACAAAGACTATCTCGATATTGAGCGCGTTATCGGTCACGAATATTTTCATAACTGGACCGGCAACCGCGTCACTTGTCGTGACTGGTTCCAGTTAAGCCTGAAAGAAGGGTTAACCGTATTCCGTGATCAGGAATTTAGCTCTGATCTTGGCTCTCGCGCGGTAAACCGTATTAGCAACGTGCGTACCATGCGCGGCTTGCAGTTTGCTGAAGACGCCAGCCCGATGGCGCATCCAATTCGCCCGGATATGGTCATTGAAATGAACAACTTCTACACCCTGACCGTGTACGAAAAGGGCGCTGAAGTGATTCGTATGATCCATACCTTACTGGGGGAGGCGAATTTCCAGAAGGGAATGCAGCTTTACTTTGAACGTCATGATGGTAGCGCCGCGACCTGTGATGATTTCGTGCAGGCGATGGAAGATGCGTCGAACGTTGACCTTTCACATTTCCGCCGCTGGTACAGCCAGTCCGGTACGCCGATACTGACTGTGCGTGATGACTATAATCCGACAACGGAACAATATACGCTGACTATCAGCCAGCGTACGCCAGCCACGCCGGATCAGGCTGAAAAGCAGCCCTTGCATATTCCTTTTGCCCTTGAGTTGTATGACAACGAAGGCAAAGTGATCCCGCTACAAAAAGGCGGTCACCCGGTGAATTCCGTACTCAACGTGACCCAGGCAGAGCAGACGTTTGTTTTCGATAACGTTTATTTCCAGCCGGTTCCGGCACTGCTGTGTGAGTTCTCAGCGCCGGTGAAACTGGAATATAAATGGAGCGACCAGCAACTGACCTTCCTGATGCGTCATGCCCGCAATGATTTCTCTCGTTGGGATGCGGCTCAGAGCCTGTTGGCGACCTATATTAAGCTGAATGTTGCCCGACATCAGCAGGGGCAGCCGCTGTCACTGCCGGTACACGTTGCTGACGCATTCCGTGCGATTCTGCTCGATGAGAAAATCGATCCGGCACTGGCGGCAGAGATCCTGACGCTGCCTTCCGTCAACGAGATAGCTGAGCTGTTTGAGATTATCGATCCGGTGGCGATCGCTGAGGTACGTGAAGCGTTAACCCGCACGCTGGCTGCTGAACTGGCAGATGAATTCCTGGCTATTTATAACGCCAATCATCTCGATGAGTATCGCGTTGAGCATGCCGATATTGGCAAACGTACGCTGCGCAATGCCTGCCTGCGCTTCCTGGCTTTTGGGGAAACCCAACTGGCAGACGCCCTGGTGAGCAAGCAATACCGTGAAGCGAATAACATGACTGATGCGCTGGCAGCGCTGTCTGCGGCGGTCGCAGCACAGTTGCCGTGTCGTGACGCGCTGATGCAGGAATACGACGACAAATGGCATCATGACGGTCTGGTGATGGATAAATGGTTTATCCTGCAATCTACCAGCCCGGCAGATAACGTGCTGGAGACGGTACGTGGCCTGTTGAAGCATCGCTCCTTCAGTATGAGCAACCCGAACCGTATTCGTTCTCTGATTGGTGCCTTTGCTGGCAGTAACCCGGCGGCATTCCATGCAGAAGATGGTAGCGGCTATCAGTTCCTGGTCGACATGTTGACCGAACTGAACAGCCGAAATCCTCAGGTGGCATCTCGTTTGATTGAGCCGCTGATTCGCCTAAAACGCTATGATGCAAAACGTCAGGCGAAGATGCGGGCAGCGTTGGAACAGCTGAAAGGTCTGGAAAATCTCTCCGGCGATCTGTTCGAGAAAATTACCAAAGCGTTAGCCTGATCATTCACCGCATTGTGATGTTAACGCGACTTAACCGGTTTACGTATACAACGTAAACCGGTTAAGCATGGGCAGCACCTCGCAGAGAATTCAGCTGCGGAGGGCGCACATCGTGGCGATGCAGGGCCTGCCAGAACGTCTCAAGCGCACCATCCAGGCGCAATTGCAGGTTGAGTGTAAACTGCGGTTTATGCTGATAATCAATGACCTGTGAATCATCGGCAAAAACACCATGCAGAATCTCCTGGGCCTTTAATGCGCTGAGCACCGGTTTCAGGGCATAATCGACAGCCAGTAAGTGCGCAACGGTTCCTCCGGTGGCCAGCGGCAACACCACTTTTCCTTCCAGTGCCCGTTCGGGTAGTAGATCGAGCAGTGTTTTCAGTGCGCCAGAGTATGCGGCTTTGTAGATCGGTGTAGCGACAATCAGTCCGTCGGCGTCTCGCAGTTGTTCGACAAATGCCTTCAACGCCGGGCTGTCAAAACGTGCATAAATCAGATCCTCGGGCGCAAAATTGTGCAAATTCCAGTGGTAAACCTCGATTTCCTGGCCGTTCAGTTTTTCTCGTGCATATTCCAGTAACGCGCTGGAGCGAGAGGGGAAACGTGGGCTTCCCGCCAGTGTGATGACACGCATAATGCTACTCTCCGTTTATAACCAATCATTCAATTTTGCTTAACATTGATAACAATTCATGCAGTCTGGCAGAAAGATTTTGTTTCCCGAAATGATTTAAATGGGATAGAAAAGCTGAAAAGCGAATAAAAACGCAGGGGCAGGAAAACGATTGCTATTTATTGCCGCAGGTCAATTCCCTTTTTGCTCGCGATCGCACATAATACGCCCCCGGTTTGCACACCGGGAATCTAGGAGAGTTCATGTACTACCCCTTCGTTCGTAAAGCCCTTTTTCAGCTCGATCCTGAGCGCGCTCATGAATTGACATTCCAGCAATTACGTCGCATTACCGGCACGCCGCTTGAAGCGCTTGTCCGGCAGAAAGTACCCGCAAAACCGGTTACCTGTATGGGGCTGACGTTTAAAAACCCGCTCGGTCTTGCTGCCGGACTGGATAAAGACGGGGAGTGCATTGATGCACTTGGGGCGATGGGATTCGGCTCAATTGAAATCGGTACTGTGACGCCGCGTCCGCAGCCGGGTAACGATAAACCACGTCTGTTCCGTCTGGTTGATGCAGAAGGTTTGATCAACCGTATGGGGTTTAATAACCTGGGCGTTGATAACCTGGTGGAGAACGTCAAAAAATCGCATTTTGACGGTATTCTGGGGATTAATATTGGTAAGAATAAAGACACCCCGGTAGAGAATGGCAAAGATGACTATCTGATTTGTATGGAAAAAGTCTATGCTTACGCCGGTTATATTGCGATTAATATCTCTTCACCAAATACTCCGGGGCTGCGTACGCTACAATACGGCGAGGCTCTGGATGATCTGCTTACGGCAATTAAAAATAAGCAAAACGATCTGCAAGCGATCCACCATAAATATGTTCCGGTGGCCGTAAAGATCGCGCCGGATCTTTCTGTGGAAGAACTGATCCAGGTTGCCGACAGTTTGGTTCGTCATAATATTGATGGCGTTATTGCCACAAATACCACCCTTGATCGCTCCCTTGTTCAGGGAATGAAGAATTGTGACCAAATGGGTGGTTTGAGCGGCCGACCATTGCAATTAAAAAGTACAGAAATTATTCGTCAGTTGTCTCAGGAATTAAAAGGGCAGTTGCCGATTATTGGTGTTGGCGGGATCGACTCGGTGATTGCCGCACGGGAAAAAATGGCTGCCGGTGCTTCACTGGTGCAGATTTATTCGGGATTTATTTTTAAAGGTCCGCCGTTGATTAAAGAAATCGTCAGCAATATCTGATCTATGCCTTAATTCGACAACCAGGGCTTTATTTCTAGCCCTGGTTGTTTTATATTCCTTTACTGTTGCTTATTTAAACATTCTGAGCTTTTATTATTAGGGCAATAAACGAAGCGGCAAAAGGATTGTGTCGTAATGGCGATGATTAAGGAAAGGAGAGAAACTGATGCGAATTAAACCCGACGATAACTGGCGCTGGTATTATGATGAAGAGCACGATCGAATGATGCTCGATTTAGCCAACGGCATGTTATTCCGCTCGCGTTTTGCGCGCAAAATGCTCACGCCTGATGCATTTTCTCCGTCTGGTTTTTGTGTCGATGACGCTGCGCTTTATTTCTCCTTCGAAGAAAAATGCCGTTACCTGGATTTAGCTAAAGAACAAAAAGCGGAACTGGTGCTAAATGCGCTGGTGGCGATTCGGTATCTTAAACCGCAAATGCCAAAAAGCTGGCACTTTGTTGCGCACGGCGTGAACTGGTCGCCAGTGGTCGGTGACGCTGCCTGTGTTTATTTGAGCGATACTGAAGAACAGGTAAATCTGTTAGTGGTAGAGCCGGGTGAAAATGCCGCACTGTGTTTGCTTGCACAGCCGGGCGTGGTCATTGCCGGTCGCACCATGCAACTTGGCGATGCGATTAAAATCATGAATGACAGACTGAAACCGCAGGCAATTGTCGACAGTTTCAGCCTTGAGCAGGCGGTCTAACTTTCCAGCCTGATTGCCGTTTTGGGTACACAACTGCAGCAAAGAATCGTTCCGTCATCGCCAATCGCTGATTTTTTCAGTGGGTTGACTTCGCCTTCTACCAGCCGAATCCGGCAGCATCCACAAATTCCCGCACGACACGAGTAGGGAACACGGATCCCCTGGTTTTCAAGTTGTTCCAGCAATACCTGCTGATTATTTCCGCGAAACGTTTGACCTTGCCAGTCAATCATCACTGTTGCATCGGGTTGTTGTTGCAAAGCGGTATCATCAGATTCCGCCGCGCCGTACAGCCGGGCGGGTCCGGTTGCCAGTATTTCTACTTCATCACCCACACGAATTACGCCGCTATTACGGGCGATGAGATTCTGGCCGAAATCGACATCACCGTTGTCTGGCGCTGTACGAAAGGTTTGCAGCGTTGCCAGTGGCTCTCCGGATGGATGTTTCTGACCTTTCTCTGGGCTGACGGTAGTGAAAATACAGCGACTACAGGGTTTAGCCACGTCAAAGATAACGTCGCCGATGCGTATCACTTTCCAGGTATCTTCTTCCCAGGCGCTAGCACCTACAACCACCAGGTTGGGGCGAAACTGTTCCATTTTGATGCTGGCCGGGCAGCGCTGCTGCAGATCGCGCAGAGAGGCCTCGTTTGTCAGGAGATAGGGAAAACCATCGGCAAAAGATAACGGTACGCCATCGTGCCGCTTTACCCGACGCGTCAGTTGTGGGCCAACCCAACGTAACTGCACATCACGGGAAAAGAAACCACTGATCCAGCGATTGATATCCGCTGGTGCGACCCGTGCGGTAAAATGGTTTCCCCACACTTCTGTAGGTGCATCCTGCGTGGAGAAGTCGGCAAAGCGCACTAACGCACTGCTGCCGTCTGGCGCGGTAAGATGTAGGCCGTCATGGAATGGCGACGGGGTAAAACGGACCATTTGCGGGAACTGTCGGGCGGTGATGAACGTTCCGTCAGGTTCAGTGATCATAAATATGCGATCAAAGGCAAGGCCGCTGATATCTGCCAGGGCGTGCGTTAGCCCAATGCCGCGCATTGATTTAACCGGATGGATAAAAAGTCGGGTTAACGTGACCACTGTACAGCCCCTCGAATGAAAATAAGCCTTCAACTTTATGACATACAGCCCATATTAGCTATAATGCGCAGCAATTTTCTCGGAGTAAAAGTGACATTATGAATTCTCTGTTTGCCAGTACGGCCCGCGGGCTGGAAGAGCTGTTAAAAACTGAACTGGAAAACCTCGGCGCATTGGAGTGTCAGGTCGTTCAGGGTGGGGTCCATTTTAAGGGCGACACGCGGCTTGTTTACCAGAGCCTGATGTGGAGCCGCCTGGCCTCGCGCATTATCCTGCCGATGGGAGAGTGCAAGGTCTATAGCGATCTTGATCTGTACCTCGGTGTTCAGGCAATCGACTGGACAGAGATATTTAATCCTGGTGCCACCTTTGCCGTGCATTTTAGCGGGCTGAACGAGACGATTCGTAATAGCCAGTACGGTGCACTGAAAGTAAAGGATGCGATTGTCGATGCCTTTACTCGTAAAAACCTGCCTCGTCCGAACGTAGATCGTGAATCACCCGATCTGCGCATTAACGTTTGGCTGAACAAAGATACTGCCAGCATCGCGCTCGATCTGAGCGGAGACGGCCTGCATCAGCGTGGTTATCGTGATCGTGCGGGTCAGGCACCGATTAAAGAGACGCTGGCGGCCGCCATTGTGATGCGTTCAGGCTGGCAGCCGGGTACGCCGCTGCTCGATCCGATGTGTGGTTCCGGTACGTTGCTGATTGAAGCCGCAATGTGGGCAACCGATCGCGCGCCTGGTCTGCACCGTGGGTACTGGGGGTTCAGTGGCTGGGCTCAGCATGATGAAACTGTCTGGCAAGAAGTGAAAGCTGAAGCACAGGTGCGTGCGCGCAAAGGGTTGGCGGACTATACCTCGCACTTCTATGGATCAGATAGCGATGCCCGCGTGATTGAAAAAGCGCGCAGTAACGCCCGCCGTGCCGGTATTGCCGATCTGATGACGTTTGAAGTCAAAGATGTCGCCAAACTGAGCAACCCGTTGCCGAAAGGACCTTACGGTACTGTTATCAGCAACCCACCCTACGGCGAGCGTCTGGACAGTGAACCGGCATTGATTGCTCTGCACAGCCTGCTGGGACGCACGATGAAAAACCAGTTTGGCGGCTGGAATCTGTCGCTGTTCAGTGCATCACCCGATTTGCTCAGCAGTCTGCAATTGCGCGCGGACAAACAGTTTAAAGCGAAAAATGGCCCGCTGGACTGTGTACAGAAAAACTATCACGTTGCAGAAACGACCGCTGACAGTAAACCTGCAACAGTGGCGGAAGATTATGCCAACCGCCTGCGTAAGAATATTAAGAAGTTGGAAAAATGGGCTCGTCAGGAAGGGATTGAATGCTATCGCCTGTACGATGCTGATCTGCCGGAATATAACGTTGCGGTTGACCGCTATGGCGACTGGGTTGTGGTTCAGGAATATGCGCCGCCGAAGACGGTTGATGCGCAGAAAGCACGTCAGCGCCTGTTCGATATTATTGCTGCAACGCTGTCGGTACTGGATATTGCGCCGAACAAACTGGTGCTGAAAACCCGTGAGCGTCAGAAAGGGAAGAATCAGTACCAGAAGATGAACGAGAAGGGAGAGTTCATTGAGGTGAGCGAGTATAACGCACGCCTGTGGGTCAACCTGACCGATTATCTGGATACCGGCCTGTTCCTTGATCACCGTATCGCACGCCGCATGTTGGGGCAGATGAGCAAAGGGAAAGACTTCCTTAACCTGTTCTCCTATACCGGTAGCGCGAGCGTACATGCCGGATTGGGTGGCGCGCGCAGCACTACAACGGTAGATATGTCGCGTACCTATCTGGAATGGGCAGAGCGTAACCTGCGACTGAACGGGCTAAGCGGACGTGCACACCGCTTAATTCAGGCTGATTGCCTGGGCTGGCTGCGTGATGCCAATGAACAGTTTGATCTGATCTTCATTGATCCGCCGACGTTCTCAAACTCTAAGCGTATGGAAGACTCGTTTGACGTGCAGCGCGATCATCTGGCGCTAATGAAAGATCTGAAACGTCTGCTACGCAAAGACGGCACGATTATGTTCTCCAACAACAAACGTGGATTCCGTATGGATCTCGACGGTCTGGCTGAACTGGGATTGAAAGCACAAGAAATTACCCAAAAAACGCTTTCCCAGGACTTTGCCCGTAACCGTCAGATCCACAATTGCTGGCTGATTACCTCAGCCTGAAAGGAAAAATAAATGTCATTGATCAGTATGCATGGTGCATGGCTGTCGTTCAGCGATGCGCCACTTCTTGATAATGCAGAATTGCATATCGAGGATAACGAACGCGTCTGTCTGGTAGGCCGTAACGGTGCGGGCAAATCGACGCTGATGAAGATCCTGAACCGTGAGCAGGGTCTTGACGACGGACGTATTATTTATGAGCAGGATCTGGTTGTTGCTCGTCTACAACAGGATCCGCCGCGCAATGTCGAAGGCAGCGTATATGATTTCGTTGCGGAAGGCATTGAAGAACAAGCCGAGTACCTGAAGCGCTATCACGATATTTCTCGTCTGGTGATGACCGATCCCAGCGACAGAAACCTCAATGAGATGGCGCGAGTTCAGGAAATGCTCGATCACCACAATCTGTGGCAGCTGGAAAGCCGTATCAACGAAGTACTTGAACAGCTTGGGCTGGAGCCAGACATGGAGCTGGCATCGCTTTCCGGCGGCTGGCTGCGTAAAGCCGCGCTGGGCCGGGCGTTAGTCAGCAATCCGCGCATATTGCTGCTGGATGAACCGACCAACCACCTGGATATTGAAACCATCGACTGGCTGGAAGGGTTCCTGAAAACCTTTAACGGCACGATCATTTTTATCTCCCACGACCGTTCGTTTATTCGCAATATGGCAACGCGCATTGTCGATCTCGATCGCGGCAAGCTGGTGACCTATCCGGGTAATTACGATCAGTACCTGCTGGAAAAAGAAGAAGCGCTGCGGGTAGAAGAGCTACAGAATGCGGAGTTTGACCGCAAACTGGCGCAGGAAGAAGTCTGGATCCGTCAGGGTATTAAGGCGCGTCGTACCCGCAATGAAGGTCGTGTGCGTGCGCTGAAGGCCATGCGTCGGGAGCGCGGTGAGCGTCGTGAAGTGATGGGTACGGCGAAGATGCAGGTTGAAGAGGCGAGCCGCTCAGGCAAGATTGTCTTCGAAATGGAGAATGTTGATTACCAGGTTGACGGGAAGCAACTGGTAAAAGATTTCTCCGCGCAGGTGCAGCGCAGCGACAAAATTGCCTTAATTGGACCTAACGGCTGCGGCAAAACGACGCTGCTTAAACTGATGCTGGGACAATTGCAGGCTGACAGTGGTCGCATCCACGTCGGGACGAAGCTGGAAGTTGCCTATTTCGACCAGCACCGTGCTGAACTGGATCCGGATAAAACCGTGATGGATAACCTTGCCGAAGGTAAGCAAGAGGTGATGGTGAACGGCAAGCCGCGCCATGTGCTGGGCTATCTTCAGGACTTCCTGTTCCATCCGAAACGCGCGATGACGCCAGTACGTGCATTGTCTGGCGGGGAACGCAACCGCCTGCTGTTGGCGCGTCTTTTCCTGAAACCCAGCAACCTCTTGATTCTCGATGAACCCACCAACGATCTCGACGTCGAAACGCTGGAACTGCTCGAAGAGTTGATTGACGGTTATCAGGGGACCGTATTGCTGGTAAGTCACGACCGTCAGTTTGTTGACAATACGGTTACCGAGTGCTGGATTTTTGAAGGTGGCGGCAAGATTGGTCGTTATGTGGGCGGTTATCATGACGCGCGTGGCCAACAAACACAGTATGTGGCGTTAAAACAACCCGTTGAGAAAAAAACTGAGGAAACTGTTGCACCTAAAGCAGAAATTGTAAAACGCGGCACAAGCAAACTAAGCTATAAACTACAGCGCGAACTGGAGCAGCTTCCTGCATTGCTGGAATCGTTGGAAGCTAAGCTGGAAACATTACAAGCTCAGGTGGCTGATGCCTCATTTTTCAGTCAACCGCATGAGCAAACGCAGCAGGTATTAGCTAATCTGAACGAAGCGGAACAAGAACTTGAGCAAGCCTTTGAGCGCTGGGAGTATCTTGAGTCTTTAAAGAATGGCGCATAATTAAAGGAGCACATATGTGCGAACATCACCATGCCGCGAAGCATATTTTATGCTCGCAGTGTGACATGCTGGTGGCGCTTCCTCGCCTTGAGCATGGTCAGAAAGCGGCATGTCCACGATGTGGCACTACCTTAACTGTTGAATGGGACGCGCCAAGGCAGCGTCCCACCGCCTATGTTTTAGCGGCACTTTTTATGCTGCTTTTGTCCAACCTGTTTCCCTTTGTGAATATGAATGTCGCAGGGGTGAGCAGCGAAGTGACGTTGCTGGAAATCCCCAGTGTTCTTTTTTCGGAAGACTATGCCAGTCTCGGCACTTTCTTTTTGCTCTTCGTGCAACTGGTTCCCGCTTTTTGCCTGCTGACTATTTTACTGCTGGTGAATCGGGTTGAGATGCCGGGGCGGCTCAAAGCGCGGTTAGCGCGCGTCTTGTTCCAGTTAAAAAGCTGGGGAATGGCGGAAATCTTCCTCGCGGGCGTGCTGGTCAGTTTTGTTAAGCTCATGGCCTATGGCGATATCGGTGTGGGCAGTAGTTTCATCCCGTGGTGCTTCTTTTGCCTTCTCCAGTTACGCGCATTCCAGTGTGTTGATCGTCGCTGGCTGTGGGATGATATTGCGCCGATGCCGGCTATCAAACAGGTCTTAAAGCCAGGTGTACCCGGTATCCGGCAAGGATTGCGTTCCTGCTCCTGTTGCACAGCTATTCTTCCGGCTGAAGAGCGGGTGTGTCCACGCTGTCAAACGAAAGGCTATGTGCGTCGTAAAAACAGTTTGCAATGGACACTGGCATTACTGTTCACGTCGATCATGCTTTATCTTCCCGCCAATATTCTGCCGATTATGATCACCGATTTGCTCGGGTCAAAGCTGCCGTCAACCATCCTTGAGGGTGTGGTTTTAATCTGGAGCGAAGGTTCTTATCCTGTGGCTGCGGTTATCTTTATCGCCAGTATTCTGGTGCCGACGTTGAAAATGATCGCTATTGCCTGGCTATGTTGGGATGCCAAAGGGCATGGCAAACGCGACAGCGAACGTATGCACCTGATTTATGAGGTGGTGGAATTTGTCGGTCGCTGGTCAATGATCGACGTTTTTGTTATTGCGGTGCTCTCTGCGCTGGTGCGTATGGGAGGGTTGATGAACATTTATCCTGCAATGGGTGCTTTGATGTTTGCTTTAGTCGTCATTATGACAATGTTTTCTGCGATGACGTTTGATCCACGTCTGTCGTGGGACCGTGAACCAGAACCAGGCCATGAGGAGTCCTGACAGCATGGAATCTAAAAGTGGGGAAGCCAAAGTGCAGAAGGTAAAAAACTGGTCGCCCGTGTGGATATTTCCGATCGTCACTGCACTCATTGGCGCATGGGTTCTGTTTTACCACTACAGCCATCAGGGGCCGGAAGTCACGTTGATTACGACCAATGCCGAAGGTATTGAAGGGGGTAAAACGACGATTAAAAGCCGTAGTGTGGATGTCGGCGTGGTTGAAAGCGCTACCCTGACGGATGATTTGACCCATGTGGAAATTAAAGCACGCCTCAATTCCGGTATGGAAAAGCTGCTGCATAAAGATTCGGTCTTTTGGGTGGTGAAGCCGCAAGTGGGGCGTGAAGGTATCAGTGGCCTGGGAACGCTGTTGTCCGGGGCATATATTGAGCTGCAACCCGGTAATAAAGGCAGCAAGCTGGAAAATTACCAATTGCTCGATTCTCCACCGCTGGCACCGCCTGATGCAAAAGGGATCCGCGTGATCCTGGACAGTAAAAAAGCAGGACAATTGAGTCCGGGTGACCCGGTTCTGTTCCGTGGATATCGCGTGGGCTCGGTTGAGACCAGCACGTTTGATGCGCAAAAACGTACGATCAGTTACCAGCTTTTCATCAATGCGCCAAACGATCGACTGGTAACCAGTAATGTCCGTTTCTGGAAGGACAGCGGTATTGCCGTCGATCTCACTTCGGCGGGTATGCGAGTGGAAATGGGCTCGCTCACCACGCTGTTTGGCGGCGGAGTCAGCTTTGACGTACCGGAAGGGCTGGAACAAGGCCAACCGGTTGAACAGCACTCCTCTTTTAATCTGTATGACGATCAAAAAAGTATTCAGGACTCCTTGTATACCGATCACATTGATTACCTGATGTTCTTCAAGGACTCAATTCGTGGTCTGCAGCCGGGGGCGCCGTTGGAGTTCCGTGGCATACGCCTGGGTACCGTAAGTAAAGTGCCTTTCTTTGCGCCAAATATGCGCCAGGTATTTAACAACGATTACCGCATTCCCGTTCTGGTGCGTATCGAACCTGAACGGCTGAAAGCGCAGTTGGGTGAAGACACCGATGTGGGGGCTCATCTTGCTGAGTTGCTCAAACGTGGACTGAGAGGGTCATTGAAGACGGGGAACCTGGTGACCGGCGCGCTGTATGTCGATCTCGATTTTTACCCAAAAGAGCCGCCAATTACAGGAGTACGCGAGTTTAATGGTTATCAAATTATTCCGACAGTGAGCGGCGGTCTGGCGCAGATTCAGCAGCGTCTGATGGAAGCGTTGGATAAGATTAATAGTCTACCGCTGAACCCGATGATTGAGCAGGCAACCAATACGCTGTCGGAAAGCCAGCGCACGATGAAGCATCTGCAAACTACGCTGGATAACATGAATAAGATCACGTCCAGCCAGTCGATGCAGCAGCTTCCTGCGGATATGCAGAATACGTTGCGTGAGCTGAATCGCAGCATGCAGGGCTTCCAGCCGGGTTCTGCGGCCTACAACAAGATGGTGGCAGATATGCAGCGTCTTGATCAGGTACTGCGTGAACTGCAGCCGGTTCTGAAAACGCTGAACGACAAGAGTAACGCGCTGGTGTTTGAAGCGAAGGACAAAAAAGATCCAGAGCCGAAGAGGGCGAAACAATGAAAAAGTGGCTAGTGGTGATGATGGCGGTCTGGCTGACGTCATGTAGCTCCAGCGGAGAGAATAAAAGCTATTATCAGCTCCCCATTGCGCAAGGGGGGGTACAAAGTTCAGCTAATCAGGGCAACCGCCTGCTGTGGGTTGAACAGGTTGCAGTACCTGATTACCTGGCGGGGAATGGTGTGGTGTACCAGACCAGCGACGTGAAGTATGTGATAGCGAATAACAATCTCTGGGCCAGCCCACTGGATCAGCAGTTGCGTAATACCCTTGTCGCAAATCTCAGTATGCAACTTCCTGGCTGGGTGGTTGCATCTCAGCCGTTGGGAAGCACTCAGGATACGCTTAACGTGACGGTGACAGGCTTTCACGGACGTTACGATGGCAAAGTGATTGTCAGCGGTGAATGGTTGCTTAATCACCAGGGGCAATTAATCAAGCGTCCGTTCCATATCGAAGTTGTACAGATGCAGGATGGCTACGATGAAATGGTGAAAGTTCTGGCCAGCGCCTGGAGTCAGGAAGCGACCGCAATCGCACAAGAGCTGAAACGCATTCCATAAGCTTAAATAATTGTAAATTATGCCGCCTCAGGCTCATCGCCAGAGGCGGTTTTTTTTATTTTTTTAGTGGTTGAGGTAGCTGTTCTGACAGAGAATTTTTGTACAAATGATTTACCAGCTAGCTCACAAATATGACACTGGCGTGAATTTTGCGCATTGACGAGTCTGATGTTTAGGGGTATTCGTTTAGTGTGATTGCACACTTAGTAATCACTGTTTTCTTTTCCACCAGACCCAAAAATGAGGGAAACGAGGCATGAAGAGACAAAAACGAGATCGCCTGGAACGGGCACATCAACGTGGATATCAGGCCGGCATTGCCGGACGCTCAAAAGAAATGTGTCCCTATCAGACGCTGAATCAGAGGTCATACTGGCTGGGAGGCTGGCGAGAAGCCATGGGGGATAGGGTTTTAATGGCCTGATTCTGTCTCTTTAGATAAAAGAAACCTCCGCAGAGCGGAGGTTTCGCCTTTTGTAGACCGGCAAATTAACGTACGTGGTCATTCGGCCATGTCGCACACCAGATCTACAGATGTCTGCAATTAGAACGCCGAGGTGTCCTGGAACAGACCCACTTTCAGATCATTTGCGGTGTAGATCAGACGACCATCAACCAGCACTTCACCATCAGCCAGACCCATGATCAGGCGGCGGTTAACGATGCGTTTGAAGTGAATGCGGTAGGTGACTTTCTTCGCGGTCGGCAGAACCTGACCTGTGAATTTCACTTCGCCCACGCCCAGCGCACGGCCTTTACCTTCGCCGCCCAACCAGCCGAGATAGAATCCAACCAGCTGCCACATGGCATCCAGACCCAGGCAACCTGGCATTACCGGATCGCCGATAAAATGGCATCCGAAGAACCACAGGTCCGGGTTGATGTCCAGTTCAGCTTCCACATAACCTTTGTCAAAGTTGCCGCCGGTTTCGGTCATCTTGATGACACGATCCATCATCAGCATGCTTGGTGCAGGCAGTTGTGGGCCTTTAGCACCAAACAGCTCACCGCGACCAGAGGCAAGAAGGTCTTCTTTTGTATAGGATTCGCGTTTATCTACCATGTTCTCTGTAAGCCTTATTTTATTGAAGCACGCAGGATAGCTAACACGTGTACGCTGAACAAGTCCGATCAGTTCGGAATAATCCAATTCAGCCAACGTAGCGGCCATGGAAAACGATGACGGCCTTCCTGTTGCGTTGCCGCAGCAATACGCTCCTGGATAGTTTGCATCAGCGTCGTCTGACCTTCGCCATCCCACACCAAATTTAATAGCAGTGGCAGCGCATCGGTTACGTCGTCTACTGCCCAGATAGTGAATTTTTCTTCTTCAACTGCCTGCAGCAGTGCGGGTGGCAGGCTCAGATGTCTGACGTTGGCTGTAGGGATAATCACCCCCTGAGTCCCCGTTAATTCACGCTGCTGGCAGATGGCAAAGAAGCCTTCAATTTTCTCATTCAGACCGCCGACAGGTTGAGCACGACCAAACTGATCGACAGAACCGGTTATCGCGATGCTTTGATTGACAGGAACGTCAGCGAGGGCGCTGATCAGCGCACACAGTTCTGCCATTGAGGCGCTGTCACCGTCTACTTCACTGTATGATTGCTCAAATGTCAGAGAGGCAGAGAACGGTATTTGTTGTTCAAGCTGGAGTTCCGACATCAGGAACGCCTGCATAATCATCATACCTTTGGCATGAATATTTCCGCCCAACTCTGCTTTACGTTCAATATCGGTAAATTCGCCATCGCCAATATGCACGACGCAACTGATACGTGAAGGTTCACCAAACGCGCGGGGATGACCTGGAAATTCAATCACCGACAGGGCGTTTATTTGCCCAATACGCTCGCCTTCCGTTTCAATGAGGATCTGCTCTTGCAGGATCTCATCCTGCATCCGTTCAGAGAGGAATCCTTCTCGCCACTCACGTTGAGCAAGCATCAGACTCAATTGCTCCGCAGTGCAGGTATCACTGTCGCAAAGAGGGGACACTTCTTTGAACTGGCGAGTGATCCATAGCGGATTAAGCGGCAGCGTGTCCTGTTCGCCGGTGTAGCGAACAGCTTCACGGATGAGAACCTGCCATGCATCGGCAGCGGGATAGGGCAAATTGTTGCGTCGGGCAGTATGCGTTACCCACTGACACCACTGTGTCATGGTTTCGGCATCCACTATCTGCAAGTTATCTTCAAATTCGCTGTAGATAGCCTGTTCTGCCAGTTCTGGTTCCATTTCCTGGAAGTCAGCCAGTGATTCACGTTCGCCGACCAATACCACTTTCAGTTTAAGCGGCATAGAAGGGACGGTGACTGGCAGAGGGCGAGACTCGTCAAAGGCCACCCAGTCAAAACGCTCGTGGCTGACAATGGCTTTCAGGCGCATCCACAACAACGGCTGAGCCAGAAGTGTGCGCAATGAGATAACCAGCACACCGCCGTTGGCCTGATGGACCAGTCCCGGTTGCAGCGTAATTTCGCCATTGAACTGGCGCAGACAGCCAAACAGCTGTTCGGCCTCAACCCAGTCCGCATTAACCACCTGAGTTAACGTTGCAAAGTTGTCGTCTGCTTTCTCCGCTGCGCGGTAACGAATAGTGTGGCCGGATACATCGTAATGCCCCCCGGTTAACCTATCGGCATCCGTATGCAAGGTACGTGCAGCCGTTGCAATAAGATTGAGATACTCCAGCTCTTCGGGCGCTTTCACCAGCATAAACGAGGACGTAGCCCAGTGCTGAAGAAGCTGCTCTAGCGCGAATTGTAAACGTGGCTGAGTATCACTGAGTAAGGTGTCGGTGTCGTCAGTGACGTGCGGCTGTGCAAATATTTCCTGATAGCTGTCGGTATCAGGAACCAGATCACGCCATGCAAGTTTCGTAATGGTCAAAGTTGATGTTTTTTAGTCTGTTGTAAAAAACGAGATTATACCGTAACCATCAGCACTGCACACGTGGAAAGCACCGCTAAACGGATGTGATGACGCGCGACAGTTCACAGGCTGGATATTCTTTTCTTCAGATGCCCAAAAAGCTGATATTCTGATAAGAGTTACACGGTAACATTGAGATCGCAATGAAATATCAACAACTTGAAAATCTTGAAAGCGGATGGAAATGGAAGTACCTGGTGAAGAAGCATCGCGAGGGGGAGTTGATTACCCGCTATGTGGAAGCCAGTGCTGCCAAAGAAGCCGTTGATTTGTTGCTAACCCTCGAAAATGAACCGGTTCGGGTCAACGCCTGGATTGAAGAATACATGAACCCAGCACTGCTCAATCGCATGAAGCAAACGATCCGAGCGAGGCGTAAGCGGCACTTTAATGCAGAACATCAACATACGCGTAAGAAATCGATCGATCTGGAGTTTATGGTCTGGCAGCGTTTAGCCGGGCTTGCGCAGCGACGTGGTAAAACGCTCTCAGAAACGATTGTGCAGTTGATTGAAGATGCGGAGCATAAAGAAAAGTATGCGAACAAGATGTCGACATTGAAGCAGGATCTTCAGGCGTTACTGGGTAAAGAGTAGGGTACGGGTAACGTCAATATGGAGCGTACCTGTGTTTTTGAATGATATGCAGGTAAAAAAACCCCGCCAGGCGGGGTTTTTTTATAAGACGATAACTTAAGCCTGAGGCTGAGTTACAACGTCTTTGATACCTTTAACTTCGATCTCAACACGACGATCCGGAGCCAGGCAGTCGATCAGTGCAGCGCGAGCTTTCACGTTGTCACAGGTGTTGCCAGTAACCGGGTTGGATTCGCCCATACCACGTGCGGAGATTTTGTCAGAAGGGATACCTTTAGAGATCAGGTAATCAACAACGGACTGAGCACGTTTCTCAGACAGACCCTGGTTGTAAGCGTCAGAACCGATGCGGTCAGTGAAGCCCAGAACAACGACGGAACCGTCTTTCGGATCCAGGTTGCTCAGCTGGCTGTACATCTGATCCAGAGCCTGCTGGCCTTCTGGTTTCAGAGTCGCTTTGTTGAAGTTGAACAGAACGTCAGACTTCAGAGTGAAGTGTTTGGTCTGTACTTCTGGAGCCGGAGCCGGAGCCGGAGCAACTACCGGAGCTGCTTCTTCCTGCTGGCCGAAACGGTAAGAAACACCAACGCTCAACAGACCGTTGTCTGGACGACCACCAACGGTGTTCGCGTCACCGATGTTGTTAGTCCACTGGTATTCCAGACGGGTAGCGATTTCAGGAGTAATTGCATACTCTACGCCGCCAGCGAATACTGGGGATACACCAGTGTCGTGGTCTTTGAAGCCGTCGTTGTTTTTAGCATCTGCACGCCAAACCATACCACCCAGACGGGTATAAACGTCCAGATCGTCAGTGATTGGGTAACCCAGTTTAGCGGTCAGCTGAACGCCCTGAGCTTTGAATGCGCCATTTTCAGTGTTGCCTTTGTACGGCATACGACCTAACCAGTCGTAACCCATTTCAAAACCAACGTACGGGTTAACCTGGTAACCACCGAACGCACCAGCACCCAGTTGGCTTTCGTGGGTCGGTCCGTTGTTGTTGATCTGATTGTTGCCGATGTCATGGAACTGGGACCAACCCAGTTTAGCACCAGTATACCAGGTGTTATCTTTCGGAGCGGCCTGCGCCACGGTAGCGAAACCAGCCAGTGCCACTGCAATTGCGATAGCTGTCTTTTTCATTTTATGCGCCTCGTTATCATCCAAAATTCGCCATGAATATCTCCAGAGAGATAACACGGTTAAATCCTTCACCCGGGGACCAGTTCAATAGTTACTCTACCGATATCTGCGGCTTAAGCCGAGCACCCCTGGCGATGTAAAGTCTACAACGTACTCGAAAACTTACAAGTGTGAACTCCGTCAGGCATATGAAAAAAAAAGGCTTGTATACACAATATTTAACATTTGTGGATGATTAATTGTACAGCTACTATTGCGGAAACCGCTTCACACAGGCGTTCTCACCAAAAATGTGTTAAAGCTCAAAGCTGAATTTGAGGGTGAAAAAAAATTCCAGGATAATTCCTAATTTTACTCAATGATACAAATTCGAGTGAATTTTTAGCCCGGAATGGTGTCTCCCCGCAAGTGTCTGAGCGCGTACAGGACGCATGATAAATCCCATTGCGTTTCCCTCATCTGCCGCTTTCACCAGTTCTGCATGTTCATCTTCTGTTAATTCTTCCGTCAGCCAGCCGATAACCACACTGTAATTCCCTGTGCGCAGCGCACGGACCATTGATTCCAGCGTATGGCAGGGAGAGAGTTGGCTAATTTGCATGACTTTCGTCAATGGGAGCCCAGCCGACTGCACCCACTCGCGGCTCAGTTTTTGTTGAGGCGTCAGCCAGAGCTGCCAGCGCGACTGCTGACCTAATTGCTGAAGCAGAGGAAGAAGCAGGAGTTGCGTCATCATGGGCTGGTCCTCGCGATAGACCACTTCACTGATAAGCCCAGCGGTAGTGTGCTCTGACGACACGCGCGCAATTTTGCTTGATGCGGAAGAGAACGACGAAGAACGATTTGCGTAGCCTGAAGTGTACATAATCAATCCAGCCCTGTGAGTTACTGTATGGATATACAGTAACCCTGCTATCACCAAAGATCAACCTTATTTTCTGAAACAGGTTCGCAGTTTTTGGTTGTTGTTATGGGAAAAACAAAATTCATCTTGCCCCTTGCGAATAAGTTGCCTATTTTCGTCATTAACGGATCCGCTACTGCAAATCATTTTATTACGTTATGATTTAAAAGGATTTTTATGAAAAAACTTTCTTATGCAAGGATCTATAAATCACAAGAATATCTGGCGTCATTGGGGACTATTCGTTATCGATCGCTGTTTGGTGGTTATAGCCTGACAGTTGACGACACGGTATTTGCTATGGTCGCCAGTGGCGAGTTATATCTTCGGGCCTGTGAACAGAGCGCGCCGTACTGTGTAAAACATTCCCCTGTCTGGCTGACATTTATAAAACGTGGACGTCCGGTGGTGCTCAATTATTATCAGGTGAACGATACGCTATGGCAAAACCAGCAACAACTGGTGTCGCTATCACGGTATTCACTGGATGCGGCGTTAAAAGAAAAACAAAGTCGTTTTGCACAGCATCGCCTGCGTGGACTGCCGAACATGACATTTCATCTGGAAACTCTGCTGAATGAAGCAGGTATAAAAGATGAAAGCACATTACGCATGTTGGGGGCAAAAATGTGCTGGTTGAAACTGCGACAGGTTAATCCCGCCCTGACGGTGAAAATACTCTATGCCCTTGAAGGCGCGATTGGGGGGATTCATGAGGCGGCGCTCCCGGCGATTCGTCGCCAGGAGCTTGTGGAGTGGGTGAGTTCTCTTACGCCTGAACCGGTGTACTAGACGGCAATGCGGCAATTTGCTGCTGTAATCGTCTGATTTCTGGTAGTAGTGCTATCAATAGGCCAACTTGCTGTACGACCAGCGGTTCTTTACTGTCCGGGCGTGGTTCAAGATGCTGAATCCGTTGCTTCAGTCCTTCAAGCGCCTGGTATACGCGCTGCTCGTCAGCGGGTTGATGGTGCAGTGCATCATCAACATAGCAAACGGCATCGTCCAGTAATGCCAGAACGTCCGGGTTGGTTAACTGTTCACGGTGTGCGCCCAGCGCCGAGATATAACTGGTAAAGGTATGGTTGAGGCACAGCAAGCGGAATGCCGTTTCGCGCGTTTGGGCGGTGACATCCGGTTCACTCGACATATTCGACACCACGGATGCCAGCTCCGCATCACGATTATGCGCATCACGGCGTGCAATACGGTATGCCAGACGATTGTCTCGCCCCTGATGATATTGTTCGAGAATGGCGTCAAGGTAACGACAGTTTGCATCGGTCGCCCGTTCAATCACCCGTGGCAGGTTGCGAAAACGCCAGTCTGGCCAGATGAAACTGACGGCTGCCCATGCGATGGCACAACCTATCAGCGTATCGATGACGCGCGGCAGTGCGACTTCAAACCCTTCTCCAAGCAGGTTAAAGCACAGCAATACCAGCAACGTGATAAACATTGTTGCATGCGCGTACTGAACATTGCGGAAAGCGAAAAAGAGCACGCCAGTGATCACCAGCAGTATTAATTGCCCTTCCAGAGATGGGACGAACCACAGGATGGGCAACCCAATCGCTATCCCAACTAATGTGCCGATAATCCTTAACGCCAGACGATGTCGTGTGGCGTTGTAGTTGGGTTGGCAGACAAACAGGCTGGTCAGCAGGATCCAGTAGCCATGGTTCATACCCGTTATCTGGATAATGGCGTACCCGACGCAGAGCACCAGCGACATGCGAACCGCGTGACGAAACAGCGCCGACTCCGGCGTAAAATTGCGACTCAGACGCAGCCAGATATCACTGAATCCATGCGGACTGTCATCGGCAAGCTGATTTTCTGACTCATTGCGCGAAAGTACCTGAGCCTGCTCAGACTCAATGGTGGCGAGTTGCGCATCGATAGCCCGCAGATTTGATAGTAAGAATCCCAGGGTATTGAGCAGATCTGCAGGGGCACCGCTTGCACGCATGCGCTCAAGGGCGGCATCGATATGTGTAAAGACGCGCTCAAAGTGTGGATCGTGCTGGTAAGGGGTGCGTAGCAAAATGCAGCGAGACAGTTGTGTACAGGCTTGTCCCTGCATCGACATTAATCGCTGGAAACGAAACATCACATCGCTGTGACGGAAATGGTCGCGTAGCGTCTGGTACTGAATATGTGAGGAACTTGCGCGTTCGTGAATATCCTGCGCGACAAAATAGTAATGCAGTGTGCGGCGGGTTCCTCGCTGTCCACGGTCACCGCGCAGACGGGTCAGTAATGATATTTTTGTTTGGTTCAACGTCGCCATCAGTTGCCCATTGGCCAGCGCTAAGTCATACAAGGGGGCCTGGCTTTCGTCTTCGATGTCGGGATCAAAAAGGCGGGATTTCAGCTCCAGGTAGTGTGCCAGCTGTTCGTAGCTGCGTGCCAGATTGTCCTGCAGTGGACGAATCGGGAACAGAAGGTGACCGATAAGCGTCAGAAGGTTATACCAGATGGCACCAGCAAGCAGCAGGATCGGTTGCTGGTACCACTGATCGTAAAGTGATGTGCCCAGCATGGTGTAAATGGCGATCAGTAATGCACCAAAAGCGATGGTCGCATAACGCTGACCTAAGCCTCCCAGCAAAATAAAGCCGCTGGTGGAAAGCGTTAATCCAATCGCGAAAAGCCACGGCCAGGGGAAGAGCAATTCGACGGAGGCCGAGGCAATAAAAAAGCAGATTAGTGTAATGATCAAATTGCGCAGACGACCCGCGAGCCGATCGTCCAGATCGGTCAGCGCGGCAGCAACCATACCCAGCGTTAGCGGGATGGTCAGTTTGACGTCACCCAGCCACCACGGCAGCGCCGTAGTACCGCAAAGTGCGATAAAAATTCGCACGTAGTACAGCCAGGTGCTGTTCCAGGTATAGCGTTTAAGCAGTGGACTTAACATAAAGGCCATCAGTTCCGATTATTCAAAGCGACGACGCGCGTTGGCTTCGCGTGCGGCACGGGCAACTTCGACTGAAACCACGCGACGACCAACGGGCCAGAGTGCAATTGCGGCGATTTTAAAGTTCGCAATACCTACCGGAATACCAATAATCGTAATGCACTGGGCAATACCGGAAACAATATGCATCAGGCACAGCCACCAGCCGAAGAAAATCAGCCAGAAAATATTGAGCAGCGTGCCGCCGGTATTCAGAAGCACGTTTTTACCCGCCGGGTTGAGTTCATCAACGTGAATCGCTTCATTACCGTAGGGGAACAGCGACAAGCGTGTGATTTCCCAGCAGGAGCGGGTCAAGGGTAGTGTGAAGATAAGCACAATACTGACTAACGTCGCCAGTAACCAGGCTAAGGTAGTGGCGAATCCCCCAAGCACAAAATTTAAAATATTCAGAACAGTACGCATAAACCCTCGGTTAACTCTGGTTTTCTGTGAGTTTGGCAATTGTAACGTTTTTTTGGGCTGGAGCACGTTTTCTCTGGCGGTTACACTGATAAGCAAACCTCTTCGTGTGGATCCGCGTAAGTCTTATGGAACTGAAAGCAACTTCTCTGGGAAAACGTCTGGCGCAACACCCTTACGATCGGGCCGTTATTCTCAATGCCGGCATTAAAGTCTCCGGCGACCGTCATGAGTATCTTATTCCATTCAATCAGTTACTGGCTATCCATTGTAAAAGGGGCCTGGTATGGGGCGAGCTGGAATTTGTGCTTTCTGATGATAAAGTTGTACGCCTTCACGGCACTGAATGGGCGGAAACCCAGCGTTTCCACCATCATCTGAGCATGCTCTGGCAACAGTGGAGCCAGGAGATGAGTGACGTTGCAGCAGGGGTGCTACAGGAACAGCTGGATGCGATTGCCGCGCGTACAGGGGAAAACAGATGGCTGACGCGGAGCCAAACATCCGGATTGCAACAACAGATCCGCCGTGCTTTTGACGCGTTGCCCCTGCCGGTCAGTCGGCTGGAAGAATTTGATCATTGTCGTGAGGCATTGCATCAGTGCCAGGCGTGGCTGCAGGACATTGAAGCGTGTCGTTTGCAGCATAACCAGGCATATACCGATGCGATGCTGGCGGAGCATACCGAGTTTTTCCAGAAGATTGAGTCCTCACCGCTGAATCCAGCCCAGGCGCGTGCGGTGGTGAATGGCGAGCAGTCGCTATTGGTGCTTGCGGGTGCAGGAAGTGGCAAGACATCCGTTCTGGTTGCGCGTGCGGGCTGGTTGCTGGCGCGGGGAGAAGCGGCTGCTGAACAAATCTTGCTACTGGCATTTGGTCGCAAAGCCGCTCAGGAAATGGATGAACGCATTCGCGAACGGCTGCAGACGCAAGACGTCACTGCGCGGACGTTTCATTCACTGGCGTTGCATATTATTCAACAGGGTAGCAAAAAAGTCCCGACAGTCAGCAAACTCGAAAATGATACTGCCGCCAGAAATAAACTGTTTCTCGCCACATGGCGTCAGCAGTGCAGCGAGAAAAAAGCACAGGCTAAAGGCTGGCGACAGTGGTTGGAAGAAGAGATGCAGTGGTCCGTGCCAGAAGGCAATTTTTGGGACGATGAAAAATTACAGCGTCGCCTGGCCTCACGGCTGGATCGCTGGGTTAGCCTGATGCGTATGCATGGTGGAGCACAGGCGGAGATGATCGCCAATGCGCCGGAGGCGATCCGCGATCTGTTCAGCAAACGTATAAAGCTGATGGCACCGTTGCTCAAGGCCTGGAAAAGCGCTCTGAAAGAAGAGAATGCCGTCGATTTTTCAGGATTGATCCATCAGGCGATTGTCATTCTGGAGAAAGGGCGCTTTATCAGCCCCTGGAAGCACATCCTGGTTGATGAATTTCAGGATATCTCCCCACAGCGCGCCGCCCTGTTAGCCGCATTGCGCAAGCAAAACTCACAGACCACGCTATTTGCCGTGGGGGATGACTGGCAGGCCATTTACCGTTTCAGTGGTGCACAACTTTCGTTGACTACTGCCTTCCGGCAACACTTTGGTGAGGGCGATCGCTGCGATCTGGATACGACATACCGTTTTAATAGCCGTATTGGCGAGATAGCCAATCGGTTTATCCAACAAAACCCGCATCAGCTTAAGAAACCGCTCAATAGCCTGGCAACTGGCGACAGAAAAGCCGTTACTCTGCTCGATGAAAGTCAGCTGGATGCGCTATTGGATAAGCTATCCGGCTTTGCGAAAGCAGAAGAACGCATACTGGTGCTGGCGCGATATCACCACCTTAAACCTGCCAGTCTTGAGAAAGCAGCGACCCGCTGGCCCAAACTACAGCTGGATTTTATGACTATTCATGCCAGTAAAGGACAGCAGGCGGATTATGTCATTGTCGTTGGGCTTCATGATGGCAACGATGGTTTTCCGGCCCCGGCCCGTGAGTCGATTATGGAAGAAGCATTACTGCCAATGGTCGAGGATTTTCCGGATGCAGAAGAGAGAAGGTTGCTCTACGTGGCACTTACACGTGCCCGGCATCGGGTGTGGTTGCTGTTTAATAAAGACGCGCCATCTTGTTTTGTTGATGAACTAAAACAACTGGATGTTCCGGTAGCGAGAAAACCCTGAAGAACAGGCGGCTACCGCCGCCTGTCTGGCGATTATTTGAGGCGCTCAGCCAGATAACGGGCGTAATCCGGGATCAGGATGTCCGTCGCATCGCTGAAGTTTGGTGACTGGATAATAAAATCGGCGGTAGATACGTTGGTGGCAACCGGAATATTCCAAACTGTGGCCAGGCGCAGAAGGGCTTTAACATCCGGATCATGAGGCACGGCGTTGAGCGGATCCCAGAAGAAGATCAGCACATCAATTTTCCCTTCAGAGATCAGGGCACCGACCTGCTGATCGCCACCCATTGGACCGCTGAGCATGGCGTTGACATCCATACCGGTCGCGCGTTGAATGAGATTTCCTGTCGTGCCTGTCGCATAGAGGACATGCTTTTCTAACAATGGCTGGTGGCGTTCTACCCAGCTCATCAGCATCTGTTTACAGTGATCATGTGCAACCAGCGCAATATGCTTACGCGCCGGTAAAGTGCGAGTCGTCAGTTCCATAGTACAGCTCCCAAGTTAACCTCACTACAGAGTACTGGAAGCTCTTGACGCTGCAAGAGAAAGACAAAAAAAATGCGTAGGTGAACATAAATGTCACGAGGGCGGCTGTTTCTCTGCCCATTGCAGAAAATTACTTCGTGTTTGCGCATCGGCCTGCCCAAACCAGTATTTCAAACGCTGTTCGGTAAGTGTTTGCGACTGTGGCGGCACCCGATCCAGTTCAGAGACTCCCGAGAGCAATACGCTGTCATCTGCCATCATAGTGGCAAATTGTGGGAGTGAAGCGTGCTTAAACGATTTGTTATAGCGTTCAGTCTCGAGTTCGTAATCCACGATTTTTGCTGATGAGGTAATCGACAAAATATCCAGCTTGACCGGAATGGGCATGGAATCGCCATCTAATAGTTCCACACGGGGAGCGTCATCGAAATGCGTCGCGTCACGTTCGTTGTTAAGACGGGGGAGATGAAAATTGACCTGACTAACCAACTGAGTATCAAAACTGATGACCAGCGGAGGAGAAATATACAGACGTTCTTCATGGCTGGAGAGACGAATCGTTTTCTCAACGCGAAAGACAAGCTGATGCCGACCATTCTCCAGCTCAATACTGTCGGCACCGCGCAGTAAAGAGCTGGACACCTTTTTTCCGTCCAGTACCAGAAGGTCAATATCATTAGACAGGCGCAAAGAGGTCGCACAAACGGTTACCGGCAAAAGCAGAGCAATCAGGGCTGTCACAATGCCGGTTTTCATAAGGTTCTCCTGTCCAGAAAATGATCTGCATAAGATGTATCTAAATTTTTCGACAATCATGTTTACTAACATATAGACATATTTTCCAGTTTAGCTCTCATGCGCCAGTATGGGATGAATGGTTGCGACGTCAGGTTTGTCGTACACTTTGCAAAACAGCCTGGAGGAATACGATGAAAGAGACCGATATTGCTGGCATTTTGACATCTACCCGTACGATTGCGCTGGTAGGAGCAAGCGATAAACCCGATCGCCCGAGCTATCGGGTAATGAAGTATTTACTTGATCAGGGTTATCACGTTATCCCCGTGTCTCCTAAGGTTGCCGGGAAGTCGCTGCTGGGGCAGCAGGGCTATGCGACGCTGGCAGACGTACCAGAGAAAGTGGATATGGTGGATGTCTTTAGAAACTCAGAAGCAGCATGGGGAGTCGCACAGGAGGCTATTGCTATTGGCGCGAAGACCTTGTGGATGCAGCTTGGCGTGATTAATGAGCAGGCAGCCGTGCTGGCGCGCGATGCGGGCCTGGCGGTAGTAATGGATCGTTGCCCGGCGATTGAAATCCCCAGACTGGGACTGGCGAAGTAAGGTTGTACTGTCGCCGGATGGCGCATTGTATATCCGGCCTACAACGGTGTTTGTCGTAGGCCGGAGAAATGTTGTCAGTTGCGCAGGCGTGGGGCCTGGAGCTGTTTACGGATTGTCCGTGCCAGTTCATCCATCGACGGTTGCTCTGGATGTTCTTCTTGTAGCTCACTACTCAACTGTGCTTCAGCCAGATACGTATGTACTGGCAGGCCATTATCGTCTTCCATCACCACGTGATACCAGGGAGCGGCGCGAAGTTCGTCGTTTACCGCCAACTCATCAGGTGACGGGTCAACAAGCGAATATTCCGGGTCGATATCCACGACCACTCCGAGGTAACCTAACAGGGAATGGCGGACCTGCTGGCCGATACCGAATTTGCTGGCAATCATAGTCACCTCCCGGGAAATAGATACCCTCTATGTAAGGGTAATATTCCACTTTTCAAGTTACATGATGCGACAGGCAAACCCTTTCAGATACAGCCCTTCCGGGTAGGTAGCGATCACGGGATGATCGGCGGCCTGACGGAACTGCTCTATAAATTGTACATCACGCCCGGCATCTATTGCGGCATCGGCGATGATTTTCTGAAATAAATCGGTGGTCATCAATCCGGAGCAGGAGAATGTCAGCAGTACGCCACCCGGATTCAGCAACTGAATTGCCAGCATATTGATGTCTTTATAGCCACGACAGGCGCCCATCAGCTGGCTTTTGTTTTCGACAAACTTCGGCGGGTCCATCACGATAACATCAAATTTCTCACCGCGATCGCGATAGGCGCGCAGCAACTTGAACACGTCATCACGCACAAACTCGGCTTTGCTCAGATCCAGCTTGTTCAGTTCCACGTTCTGGCGGGCGATATCGAGCGCTTCCTGAGAAGTATCAACGCTGACGACCTGGCGGCAGCCACCCATTAATGCAGAGACGGCGAATCCACCGGTATAGGAGAAACAGTTCAGTACGCGCTGATTTTCCACATAACGACGCGTGGCCAGGCGGCTGTCGCGTTGATCGAGGTAATAACCGGTTTTGTGACCGTGCTGAATATCAACCAGCAACTTCATCCCGTGCTCTTCGATAGGCAGCAGAGCTGGCGGCAGTTCACCCGTGACGGGTCCCTGAGTCAGTTCCATGCCTTCTTTTTTACGCACGGCAACATCGCTACGGTCATAAATAGCGCACTCCGGGAAGACAATCTGCAGGGCGCTAATCAATGCGGCACGTTGATATTCGGCACCTGCACTGAGAAGTTGCAGCACCAGAAAGTTACCGAAACGGTCAATGGTGATGCCCGGCAGGCCATCAGACTCCCCGGCAATCAGTCGATAGCTGTCCAGCCCGTCCTTTTTCGCCAGCCAGTCTCGCCACTTCTGCGCTTGTTGCAAACGGCGGGTAAAGAAATCAATATCGATGGATTCAGACTTGTCGAATGTCCAGACGCGTGCACGGATCTGCGACGCGGGTGAGTACGCGCCGCGTGCTAACCATTTACCCTGATGGTCAACAATATCGATGGTCTCACCGAGGTTGGCTTTACCTTCCATACGTGCGACGGCACCGGAAAATACCCACGGATGGCGGCGCAGTAATGATTTTTCGCGCCCTTTGGCTAACACTAAACGTACACTCATAATTTACTATTCTGTCAATTCAAAGAAATGGGCGCCATTGTCCTGAGTTTTACGTGTATTTGCAACGCGCACCGCGATGATAAGGAGAACCGCAATGTCGAAAGTCTGCATAATCGCCTGGGTCTATGGCCGGGTTCAGGGGGTAGGATTTCGCTATACCACCCAGCATGAAGCACAACGGCTGGGATTGACTGGCTACGCGAAGAATATGGATGACGGCAGCGTAGAGGTTGTCGCCTGCGGTGAAAGCGACCGGGTAGAACAACTGATGAAGTGGTTAAAAGCCGGGGGCCCGCGTAGCGCCAGGGTAGACAGAGTTCTCAGCGAACCGCATCGGCCTGGCGAAGAGTTAGCGGGATTTAGTATCCGCTATTAAATACATTTCACCGGTTTCGGCAGACCGGCAATTTTAGTCGCCTGCTTGGCCGGACCTTTCGGGAACAGGCGGTAGAGATAACGGCTGTTGCCTTTCTCTTCGCCAAATTTGTTGGCCATCGCTTTGACCAGCATACGAATAGCGGGAGAGGTATTAAATTCCAGATAAAACTCGCGTACGAAACGCACCACTTCCCAGTGTTCCGCGGAGAGCGTAATGCCTTCGTTTTCAGCAATGGCAACTGCCAGCGGCTCGCTCCATTCGGTTGTGTCTTTTAAATAGCCTTCGCTATCAGTACTGATTTCTTTACCTTCAAAGATCAACATAATTCTTCACTGCGTTAGTCAAACTGGCGGCAGTTTACCAAAAAAGAAAGCCCCGCATAAGCGGGGCTGGATAATGCGTGTGGACATCTTAATCGCGGCTGGCGAAGCCCAGAATGCTCAGCAGGCTGACGAAGATGTTGTACAGCGATACATACAGGCTGACGGTTGCACGGATGTAGTTGGTTTCACCACCACGGATGATGTTGCTGGTTTCAAACAGGATGGCACCTGAAGAAATCAGGATAAACACCGCGCTAATCGCCAGATGCAGCGCTGGCAGTTGCAGGAAGATATTCGCAACCATACCAATCAGCACTACCACGATACCTGCCATCAGCATACCGCCGAGGAAGGACATGTCTTTACGCGTGGTCAGAACATACGCAGAACAACTGAAGAAGACCAGCGCCGTACCACCCAGTGCCATACCGATCACGTCACCCATACCTGCTGACAGGTAAGTGTTCAGAATCGGTCCCAGGATGTAACCCAGGAAACCGGTGAAAGCGAAAGCAGACAGAATACCTACTGGTTTATCTGCCGTTTTGTAGGTCAGGAACATCAGACCATACATACCAACCAGTGTCAGAATCAGACCCGGAGACGGCAGCATCAGTACCGTACTGGCTGTTGCGGTGATCGCTGAAAACGCCAGCGTCAGGCTGAGCAGGAAATAGGTATTACGCAGCACCTTATGCGTGCTGAGTAGCGATGTACGATCGCGCGAAGAACTAATAATACGATCCATGAGTCACTCTCTTATGACAGATGTAATTAATGATGGAGGATAATGAAATCACCGGTAACGACCCAGCGGTTTTACCCATCTTTACGCATTTTAACCCGCCGGGCTTAAGCATATTATTTCAGCAAAAGCATCTGGATTAGATGTTACCACTGTTTATGCAAAAATGTCAGATCGATATCTGCCAGGTAACTGAAAAATATTGCGTTATTCCCTACATGCCTTTAAGAGTGACAGCGGTGTCAACATAAAACAGAGCAATAAGGTAAAGGGAATGACTCAACATAAATCGAAGGTATTTACATTTACGCTGTTGGCTGTCTGTTTGATGTCTATCAACGGTGTGGCGAGCGCTGCGACAGTTCCCGCGGGCACAGAATTGGCAGCTCAACAGGAACTGGTCAGAAATAACGGCAGTGAGCCAGCCTCACTGGATCCGCATAAAGTTGAAAGCAACGTTGAGTTTAATTTAATCAGCGATATGTTCGATGGACTGGTGGCCGTAAACCTGGATGGCACTATTGCGCCCCGGCTTGCTGCCTCCTGGGAGAATAAAGATAACACTGTCTGGACCTTTCATTTACGTCCGGGCATAACCTGGTCAGATGGATCGGCTATTACTGCACAGGATGTCGTCTGGAGCTGGCAGCGACTGGTTTCACCGCAAACTACTTCACCCTATGCCTCTTATCTGGGCAATATGCATGTCGCAAATGCGGTTGATATTGCTCAGGGGAAAAAAGATCCAACTACGCTTGGGGTCAAAGCGCTGAATGACACTACGCTGGAAATTACCTTGACGCAGCCGACAGCGGCATTTTTAGCGATGCTGGCGCACCCATCACTGGTCCCGCTGGATAAAGTACTGATTGGCCGCTTTGGCGATAAGTGGACTCGTCCGGAGCACTTTGTCAGCAGTGGTGCGTATAAGCTGTCGCAGTGGGTCGTCAACGAGCGGATTGTTGCCGTGCGCAACCCGCATTACTGGGACGATCGGCATACGGTCATTAATAAAGTGACGTATTTGCCCATCAGTTCAGAGGCCGCAGACGTTAACCGTTACAAAGCCGGGGAAATCGATATTGTTTTTAGTGTTCCGGTCAATCAGTTCGCTCAATTGAAAAAGACGATGGGTGATGAACTCCATGTCTCACCACAGCTTTCAACCTATTATTATCAGTTTAATACCACGCGTGCGCCGTTTAACGACCCGCGCGTGCGTCGGGCGTTGAATATGGCGCTGGATAAAGACATCATCGCACAAAAGGTGATGGGGCAGGGACAACGTGCGGCGTGGGTTATCAGCCAGCCTGAAATTGGCGGGGTAAAATTACATGCGCCGGACTACGCATCATGGCCACTCGACAAACGCATTGCTGAGGCAAAAAAACTGCTGGCGGAAGCGGGGTACGGTCCTGAGCATCCGCTTACCTTAAATCTGCTCTACAACACCTTCGAAACGCATCAGCGAATCGCGATTGCCGCCTCGTCAATGTGGAAGAAAAATCTTGGCGTTGAGGCAAAGCTGCAGAACCAGGAATGGAAAACTATGCTGGATACCATGCACACCGGCAATTTTGACGTCGTACGTTATGCATGGATAGCGGATTACGACGATGCATCGAGTTTCCTCAACATTTTCCGCACAGGCGATAGTGAAAACACTACCCGATACAGTAATCCAGCCTACGATGAAGCGATGCGTAATGCGGCGAAAGCCCGTTCTTTGCCAGAACGCGGGAAATATTACCAGCAGGCGGAAGACGTGTTAGGCGAGGATGTACCCGCTATTCCGGTTTACCACTATGTCCGCACACACCTGGTAAAGCCGTGGGTAGGCGGATTTGCACCGGATAACCGCGGGAATTACTTCACCAAAGATATGTACATCAAAAAACATTAAACAGCAGCATCCCGGATTTGTGCTGAATAAACGGTCAATTTGTTGTTATTTAAGTCGATTAACAACATTTTGGCTGTTTTTCAGGCAAACGAACACATTGGTGCTTTACAGGTCCGTTCGGGATGTTTATAGTGCGCCTCATTGGAAGCGTGGCCGAGCGGTTGAAGGCACCGGTCTTGAAAACCGGCGACCCGAAAGGGTTCTAGAGTTCGAATCTCTACGCTTCCGCCAAACATGAACCCCAGGTAACTTAGTTACCTGGGGTTTTTTCGTTTCTGACGTGATGAGCGATACTATCGTGCCCTGGTTCCTGCATTTTGTGGATTAAACAATAGTGAGCGACGATTCCTGACAGCAATACGATAATATATCCAATCT
>NZ_JANEWL010000004.1:0-87820 GCF_028069815.1 Citrobacter sp. Awk 2 | reverse complement strand
AGACATTACTCACCCGTCCGCCACTCGTCACCCAAGGAGCAAGCTCCTCTGTGCTACCGTTCGACTTGCATGTGTTAGGCCTGCCGCCAGCGTTCAATCTGAGCCATGATCAAACTCTTCAATTTAAAGTTTGATGCTCAATGAATTAAACTTCGTAATGAATTACGTGTTCACTCGTTGAGACTTGGTATTCATTTTTCGTCTTGCGACGTTAAGAATCCGTATCTTCGAGTGCCCACACAGATTGTCTGATAAATTGTTAAAGAGCAGTGCCGCTTCGCTTTTTCTCAGCGGCGCGGGGTGTGCATATTACGCCATCCCGCTACGAAGTCAAGCATTTAATTTCGCTTTTCTTCGTGAGGTTCTCAGTGGAACCCCGCTGACCCGGCGGCTTGTAATCCGTTGTTCCGTGTCAGTGGAGGCGCATTATAGGGAGTTATTTCAGGCTGACAAGGGGAAATTTGAAATTATTTACTGAGTGCGTATTTTTTATTCTTTCCGTTTATTTTGGCAACGTTTTGTTGGTTAATTGGGCTATTTCCCGCGCAAAACCCGCTACCTGTTCCCAGTCGGTATAGATCACTTCTTTCTTCGTATCCGTTTCACCGCCTGACATCTTCATAATCAGTTGGATCATGACACGGTCATACCAACGATAACGAGGATAAAGCAAAGCACCCGCGATCACCGCACTGCGATCTGGCCGCCACGGAGAGCCCATCAGAAACTTACGCGCATAGCTATTAGTTTGCGGTGTGCGTTTTTCCGGTTTACGGGCAACCAAGTTAACAGAGTAAAACGCACTCGGCATTGTATTCAGTTGCGTGGCATGCTTTTTCACAAACTCCTGAAATGCAGAATGGTAATGGCCATAGCGAATTGATGCGCCAATCACCACGCTGTCATAATTTTTCCACTCAGGCTCTTCGGTACGATGCAAATTCATGACATCTGCCCAGACACCCAGCTCTTTAAGTTCAGAAGCCAGATACTCAGCGATTTCGCGCGTTTGTCCGTCCCGGGAAGAAAAAAGAATCAGTGTTTTCACGTGTTACTCCATTATTCACGCCAGAAAGTAGGGGTAAAGAGCACCAGCAGAGTAAAGACTTCCAGACGACCAAACAGCATGTTGGCAATCAGGATCCATTTCGCCACCGGGTTCATGCTGGCAAAATTGTCGGCAACAACCCCGAGCCCAGGCCCGAGGTTATTCAACGTCGCCACTACGGAGGCAAACGCAGAGAAGTCATCAACACCGGTCGCAATAATTGCCAGCATACTGATAATAAAGACCAGCGCATAGGCAGAAAAGAAGCCCCATACCGCTTCAAGGATTCGTTCCGGCAACGCACGGTTGCCTAACTTAATGCTATAGACCGCATTAGGGTGAACCAGTCGCTTCAGTTCGCGGTTACCCTGTTTAAACAGTAACAGGATACGAATCACCTTCAAACCACCGCCCGTTGACCCGGCACAGCCACCAATAAACGCAGAACACAGTAGCAACACCGGCAGGAACAACGGCCAGCGAGCAATACTGTCTGTGGTAAATCCGGCAGTGGTCGCCATCGATACAACCTGGAAAAATGCCTGGTTGATTGTCGTAAGCGCCGAACCGTATGTATTGTGTATCCACAGCACCAGCGTACAAACGGCCACCAGTGTTAACTGCACTCCGATAAACATGCGGAATTCAGGGTCGCGCCAATAAACCTTCAGGCTGCGTCCACTTAGTAAAGAGAAGTGCAAACCGTAGTTACAACCGGAGATCAGCAAGAAGATAGCGATAATGGTGTTGATGGTAGGGCTGTCGAAATAGCCCACACTGGCATCGTGTGTTGAAAAGCCGCCGATGGCAATGGTGGCAAAGCTATGGCCAATAGCGTCAAAGGCAGGCATCCCGGCAAACCACAGCGCCAGCGCACACGCAACCGTCAATAGCACATAGATGAGCCACAAGGTTTTCGCAGTTTCGGCAATACGTGGGCGCATTTTGTTATCTTTCAGCGGCCCCGGCATTTCTGCACGATAGAGCTGCATCCCACCCACGCCAAGGATAGGCAGGATAGCTACCGCCAGGACGATGATCCCCATACCACCAAACCATTGCAGCATCTGACGATAAAAGAGAATGGCATGCGGCAGTGAATCCAACCCCACCAGCGTCGTCGCCCCCGTGGTGGTTAACCCGGAGAAGGATTCAAAAAAAGCATCGGTGATCGTGAGGTTCGGGCTCTCTGCGAAAATAAACGGTAGCGCACCCACGCTGCCCAGCACAGTCCAGAATAAGACGACTATCAGAAACCCTTCACGGGATTTCAGCTCGCCCTTCTCCTTACGGTTCGGCCACCACAACATGGAGCCAATCGCCAGGGCAACAAAGAAAGTTTGCGTAAATGCACGACCCGCACCATCACGGTAGATAAGTGCTACCAGTCCGGGGATGATCATCGTCCCCGAAAATAAGATGACCAGTAGTCCAACGATTCGGGTGATGGCGCGAAAATGCATCTCTGCCGCTTCCTTAGTTCTTTAAAATGAGGTGGGGATTATTCTTCAATCGCTAACAATTGCAATGAACCACGACTAAAATCCGCCAGCTTTGCTGAAAATTCATCCACTTTCGCAAAAGGAAGCGCCACCCTGAGCCGAACAAAAGCCTGGTAATCACTGGCGACGACTTTACCGTCAAACTGCCCCAGCAAGGCTTCAATACCTGCCAGTTGGCCGTACTCACACTGCAAAGTATATTCGGTTAATGGCGTCTTGCGCTGTGTCGTCAACTGACGCAGCGCCTGATTTACACCGCCACCATAGGCTTTCACCAGCCCGCCGGTGCCAAGAAGGATACCGCCATAGTAGCGCACGACCACCGCGGTAATCTCACCAACGCCGCTCCCCATCAATTGTGCGAGCATCGGCTTTCCTGCCGTACCCGCCGGTTCACCATCGTCTGAAAACCCCAGCTGCTGCGAGTCATTCGGCGCACCCGCCACCCACGCCACACAATGATGACGGGCATCCGGGTGTTCCGCTCTGACTGACTCAACAAACGCTTTCGCCGCTTCTACACCGTCCGTATGGGCAAGTAACGTAATGAAGCGGCTTTTTTTGATTTCTTCAACGACGCTAACCGGCGCCGCAGGGATTAACCAACTGTCCATTACGCCAGTTTCAAATCCCGCGTCATGTTTTCAATATTGCTCTCGTGGACAACCACGTTATCTTCAATACGAATCCCGCCGAAGGGCTTCAGCGCTTCAATTTTCTGCCAGTTGAAGTGCTTGCTGAATTTCCCTTCACGCCACGGGGCGAGCAGCGATTCAATGAAGTAGATACCCGGTTCGATGGTCAGAACCATGCCCGGCTGCAGCACACGGGTGCAACGCAAGTAAGGGTACTTCGACGGCGCGGCAAGGTGTGTGCCCGTGTCATCCTGCATGAAACCGGCAACATCATGCACCTGCAGACCCAGCGGGTGACCGATACCGTGCGGCATAAACGGTCCAGTGAGATCATTTTCCACCATCGCCTCTTCACTCATGTCGGTGATGATTTGATGTTTACGCAGCAGCTTCGCAATACGCTGATGGAACTGAATGTGATAGTCCACATAGCTGACACCCGCTTTCATCGTCGCGATGAGCGCCAGCTCTTCGTCGTTAACGTCTTTCACCAACTGTGCATAGTCGTTGTCGCTTTTCGCCGACCAGGTACGCGTCAGGTCTGCTGCATAACCGTTATATTCCGCCCCCGCATCCAGCAGGAAGCTGCGGATTTCGGACGGAGCCTGATGATCCAGTTTGGTATAATGCAGCACAGAGGCGTGTTCATTGAGCGCGACGATATTGCTGTACGGTACGTCGGTATCGCGGTGACCGGTCGCGGTCAGGTAGGCGAGGTTGATATCAAACTCGCTCATCCCGGAACGGAACGCTTCTTCCGCGGCACGGTGCCCACTCACCGCCATTTTCTGCGCTTCACGCATACAGGCCAGTTCGTAATCTGTTTTATAGGCGCGGTAATAGTGCAGGTAGTCGATTACCCCTTTCGGGTTGATGTTGCTGGCCGCGATGTCCAGTTGCAGCGCACGTTCCGGAACCGGACCGATATAACCGATATTGCCGCGTGCAGCAGGCAGTTGGCTACCGATACCATCCGCTTTAGGCAGCGCAATGATCTCGACTTCTTCCGTCCAGAAGGAGGTCGGCAGCGGCTCTACGTTGTGCCAGTAATCAACCGGCAAATAGAACCACAGTTTTGGCTTATTCACACCATCCACCAGCAACCAGCAGTTGGGAACCTGCGTTACGGGAACCCAGGCTTTAAACTGCGGGTTGACCTTAAACGGATACGGATGGTCGTCGAGAAAAACGTTAACAAGCTCGCCAGAATGAATAAGTAACGCATCCAGCTTGAAGCGAGCCAGTGCATCACGCGTACGTTCTTGTAAGGTAACAATATGATTCTTATAGAGTGCGGCCAGTGATTCCATTTTCTATCCTTCTGTTTTTTTGACCTCAAGTCTCCGCATCTTAGCACATCGCTTTATGACTGCGTGATTTCTGCCGAGCGTGATCGAATCGTCATTTCTTTAATCATTTATTTGCATTTTTTTAACATAAAACACACACTTCGATTCATCTGGTATGACCAGATCACCTTGCGGATTCAGGAGACTGACATGCTTTACAAAGGCGACACCCTGTACCTTGACTGGCTGGAAGATGGCATCGCCGAACTGGTGTTCGATGCCCCTGGTTCGGTCAATAAACTCGACACGGCCACCGTTGCCAGCCTGGGCCATGCGCTTGACGTGCTGGAAAAACAACCAAATTTAAAAGGGCTGCTCCTGCGCTCTAATAAAGCGGCTTTTATTGTCGGTGCCGATATCACCGAATTTCTTTCACTGTTCCTCGTTCCCGAAGAGCAGTTGAGCCAGTGGCTGCACTTTGCCAATAGCGTCTTTAATCGCCTGGAAGATCTGCCTGTTCCAACTATCTCTGCGGTAAACGGTTACGCGCTGGGCGGCGGCTGCGAGTGTGTGCTGGCAACTGATTATCGTCTGGCAACACCGGATCTGCGCATTGGTCTGCCGGAAACCAAACTGGGCATTATGCCGGGCTTTGGCGGTTCCGTGCGTATGCCGCGCATGTTGGGTGCGGACAGTGCGCTGGAAATCATTGCTGCGGGTAAAGATGTTGGTGCTGAGCAGGCGCTAAAAATCGGCCTGGTCGATGGCGTAGTGAAACAAGACAAACTGCTTGATGGCGCGATCGCGGTATTACGTCAGGCGATTAACGGCGACCTCGACTGGAAAGCCAAACGCCAGCCGAAGCTGGAACCACTGAAACTCAGCAAAATTGAAGCAGCCATGAGCTTTACCATCGCCAAAGGCATGGTGGCGCAGACGGCCGGTAAGCATTACCCCGCACCGATTACCGCGGTAAAAACCATTGAAGCAGCGGCCCGTTTTGGCCGTGAAGAAGCGCTGAATCTGGAAAATAAAAGCTTTGTTCCACTGGCGCACACCAGTGAAGCCCGCGCGCTGGTTGGGATCTTCCTTAACGATCAGTTCGTGAAAGCCAAAGCCAAAAAGCTCACCAAAAATATTGAGGCACCAAAGCAAGCGGCGGTGCTGGGCGCAGGCATTATGGGCGGCGGTATTGCTTACCAGTCTGCCTGGAAAGGCGTGCCAGTAGTGATGAAAGACATCAATGACAAATCACTGACGCTGGGTATGACCGAAGCGGCCAAGCTGCTGAACAAACAGCTTGAGCGCGGCAAGATAGACGGTCTGAAAATGGCCGGCGTCATTTCAACCATTCAGCCAACTCTCGACTATAGCGGTTTCGAGCGTGTAGATGTGGTAGTTGAAGCGGTCGTCGAAAACCCGAAAGTGAAAAAAGCAGTGCTGGCAGAAACCGAAGAAAAGGTGCGCCCGGATACGGTACTGGCGTCGAATACGTCCACGATCCCAATTAACGAGCTGGCCAGCGTTCTCAAACGCCCGGAAAACTTCTGCGGTATGCACTTCTTTAACCCGGTACACCGTATGCCGCTGGTTGAAATCATTCGCGGAGAGAAAAGCTCGGATGAAACTATCGCCAAGGTTGTCGCGTGGGCAAGCCAGATGGGTAAAACACCTATTGTGGTTAACGACTGCCCAGGCTTCTTTGTCAACCGCGTGCTGTTCCCTTACTTTGCGGGCTTCAGCCAGTTACTGCGCGACGGTGCGGATTTCCGCAAAGTCGACAAAGTGATGGAGAAACAGTTTGGCTGGCCAATGGGCCCGGCTTATCTGCTGGACGTGGTGGGTATTGATACCGCGCATCACGCTCAGGCGGTGATGTCCGCGGGCTTCCCGCAGCGTATGCAGAAAGATTATCGCGACGCGATTGATGCGCTGTTTGATACCAGCCGTTTCGGACAGAAAAACGGTCTTGGATTCTGGCGCTATAAAGAAGACAACAAGGGCAAGCCGAAGAAAGAAGAAGACGCCGCCGTTGATGGCTTACTGGCAGACGTCAGCCAGCCGAAACGCGACTTCAGCGACGAAGAGATTATCGCTCGTATGATGATCCCAATGGTCAACGAAGTGGTGCGTTGCCTGGAAGAAGGCATCATTGCCAGCCCGGCAGAAGCCGATATGGCACTGGTTTATGGCCTGGGCTTCCCTCCGTTCCACGGTGGTGCGTTCCGCTGGCTGGATACACTTGGCAGTGCGAAGTATCTCGATATGGCGCAGCAGTATCAGCACCTGGGTCCGCTGTACGAAGTACCAGCCGGTCTGCGTGATAAAGCACGCCATAACGAACCGTATTATCCCCCGGTTGAGCCTGCCCGCCCGGTTGGCGACCTGAAAACGGCTTAAGGAGTCACAATGGAACAGGTTGTAATTGTTGATGCGATCCGTACCCCGATGGGCCGTTCGAAAGGGGGCGCGTTTCGCAACGTGCGGGCAGAAGATCTCTCCGCACACTTGATGCGTAGTCTGCTGGCGCGTAATCCCGCGCTGGAACCCACCGCGCTCGATGATATTTACTGGGGTTGTGTGCAGCAGACGCTGGAGCAGGGTTTCAATATCGCCCGTAACGCCGCACTGCTGGCAGAAGTCCCACACTCCGTTCCTGCGGTTACGGTCAACCGTCTGTGTGGTTCGTCGATGCAGGCCCTGCACGATGCGGCACGCATGATTATGACTGGCGATGCACAGGCGTGCCTGGTGGGCGGCGTGGAACATATGGGCCATGTGCCAATGAGCCATGGCGTTGATTTCCACCCGGGTATGAGCCGTAACGTAGCGAAAGCCGCGGGAATGATGGGGCTGACGGCAGAAATGCTCTCTCGTATGCACGGTATCAGCCGTGAAATGCAGGATGCCTTCGCCGCACGCTCACATGCTCGTGCCTGGGCTGCTACTCAGTCCGGTGCCTTTAAAAACGAGATCATCCCGACTGGCGGTCACGATGCCGATGGCGTGTTGAAACAGTTTAACTATGATGAGGTTATCCGTCCGGAAACCACTGTCGACGCGCTGTCCACCCTTCGCCCGGCATTCGATCCGGTCAGCGGTACCGTCACCGCGGGTACCTCTTCCGCGCTCTCCGATGGTGCTGCCGCGATGCTGGTAATGAGTGAGAGCCGTGCTCGTGAACTGGGTCTGACGCCGCGTGCGCGTATCCGCTCGATGGCCGTAGTCGGCTGTGACCCCTCAATCATGGGTTATGGTCCGGTTCCTGCCTCAAAGCTGGCGCTGAAAAAAGCGGGACTCTCCACCAGCGACATCGGCTTGTTTGAGATGAACGAAGCCTTTGCCGCCCAGATCCTGCCGTGCATTAAAGATCTGGGGCTGATGGAGCAGATCGACGAGAAGATCAACCTCAATGGCGGGGCGATCGCACTGGGTCACCCACTGGGATGCTCTGGTGCGCGTATCAGTACCACCCTGCTCAACCTGATGGAACGCAAAGACGTGCAGTTTGGTCTGGCGACGATGTGTATCGGGTTAGGTCAGGGTATCGCGACAGTATTTGAGCGAGTGTAATCAAAGCATGCCGGGGGCGCTTCGCTTGCCCGGCCTACGAAATGTTATCTCAAAGCCATTGGTACCAGAACAAGGCGGCAAGTGAATGAATCCCGATGAGCTTACGTGTAGTAAGTGATTCGGGTGAATGAGCGCAGCCAACACAGTTATGGTGCCAATGGCGAAGAGAGAAAGTTTAGTTGCCGTTCTTCCCGCCTGTCAGGGGCGGGTTTTTTATTTCCCTGAACTACCACGTACCACCAACTGCACCGGCAGCAACAGATTCTCTTCCGGCTTGCCTTCCAGCAGTAAACGCAGTGCTTCGCGCCCCAGTTGCTGCTTATCAACCGCGATTGTAGTCAGCGGCGGATGTGACCAGGCCGCAGCATCAATATCATCAAATCCTACCAGCGCAAGATCTTCCGGAATACGAATCCCCTGCTGCGCGCAAACCCGTTGAACAACCATCGCCGCCGCATCGTTATAAGCAAAAATGGCATCGGGCGGTTCCGGCAGTCTGAGCAGTTCATTAACCGCCTCGACCAACGATTGCTCGGTATCCAGCAGCGGCGGTGCGATGGCTTCGTACTCTGGAGGCATCAGCAGACGGGCTTCATACAGTGCCAGGCGATAACCCTTTTCACGCTGACGAATACTGAAGTGTGAGAGAGTACTGGCAAGAAAAGCGATACGGCTACGCCCCTGTTCGATCAAATGTTTTGTCGCCAGATAGCCGCCCTGGATATTGTCCGGATTGACGCATGGCAAACCCGGAGCCCACAGATCCACCAGCACCAGCGGCAATTTCATTTGTTGCAGCAGTCCAAGCAGCTCTGGCTCAAAAAATCCGGCGCAGATCAGCGCATCCGGCTGGTGCAGCATCACCTGCTCACTTACCGCATCGCCCGGACCGATAGAGAGAAAGCTCAGCGCAATACCCTGATCACGGCATGCATCATCAATACCCAGTAACAGCTGCGAGTAAAACGGCAATGCCCGGCTAATATTGTGTTGTCGATGCAACAAAAACAGGACTCGCTTAAGCTTGTCACTGTGCAGGCGGGAAAAATCATAACCTTGCTGTTGCGCCACAGAAATAATGCGCAATCGGGTATCTTCACGCAATCCGGGTTGACCTTTTAGTGCGCGGGATACAGCCCCAACTGAGACGCCGCAGGCTTCGGCGATATCTCTGATTCGTACAGGTTTCGTCATTTCTCTCTCATTAACTCTACACGGTGGCCCGTTGTGCCCCCAGCCATGCTGCACCACGCACACCGCTGCTGTCACCGTGTCGGGCCTGAATAATCGGTGTATGGCACTGTTTACCGAACACGTACTGTGCCACGCGTGCCTGCAAACCCGAATACAGTAATGTGATATTAGAGACCCCCCCTCCCAGCACAATGACATCAGGGTCGAGTGTATTCACAATGCCTGCCAACGCGCGCGCCAGTTGATCACAGTAACGCTCCCATAACAGGCAAGCGTCTGCATCACCCAATTCTACCTGCTGCATGATGTGAGGTACGCTGACATGTTGATGAGTGTGATTCATGTACTGGCGTTCCAGACCACTGCCAGAGATAAAACTTTCAATACAGTTCTGTTGTCCGCAATAACAGGTAACCACCTCACCATCCCGGGACTCATGGTAACGTGGCAATGCATTATGCCCCCACTCCCCTGCACAGGCATTAGGACCGGAGATCAAACGGTTATCAATACACAATCCGCCTCCGCAGCCAGTACCGAGAATTACGCCAAATACCACACTGTGTCCGCGTCCACTGCCGTCCATAGCCTCTGACAGTGTAAAACAGTTAGCATCGTTAGTGACGGGCACAGGCATCCCTAATGCGTGTTCAAGGTCACGGGTAAAAGCCTGCTGATTTAGCACCAGAATGTTGGAATTTTTAATTAATCCCTTGCTGTCTACTGCTCCAGGAACTCCGATACCGACCGACAAAGGTTGGTTAACGGTCTGCATAGCCTTAGCAATCATATCCGTCACGGCCTGGAAAAAATCGCCGTAGCTTTGCCTGGGTGTAGCGCATCGTTCGCGGTAAATAATCTCACCCGTTTTATCAATTACCACCGCTTCAATTTTAGTCCCGCCTATATCCAGTCCGAGCCTCATGGTGACCTCTCCTCTCATTGGCATCTCGCAGTTATGATGCTGCATAGAGTGCCCAATTTGTTTACTAAACAAATAGTGAGATGTCACAAAATGCTGTGATGTCTGCAGATAAACAGAAAAATAGTTTTGTTTACTAAAAATAATACGGTTTTGTAAAGCAGGAGATATGCAAAGATGCTGGGCCAGCAACCGTTATGTGGAAGGTGGGGAATTTATCAATGCGCCGGCGGGGTTCCGGCGCATATCGCTTAAATAAACGCGAACGCGTCGCCAAACAGACGATCTTCACGTGCCTGACGTTCATTGCAGAACAGGTCGCGCGCGATTTTAGCCATCTCGAAACGCCCGGCGATATAAATATCATGTTCCGCCAGAGTGCCGTAATCCTGTAACACCGCCGTTAATACGGTTCCCGTACGACCACGCCAGCCCGTTTCAGGCTGTTCCACTACCGGCTCAACACGCAGGTTCGGATGATTAACTGACAGTGCCTCCAGTTCAGAGAGATCGTAGAGATGTTTCTCTTCTCGTCCGCCCCAGTAAATAGTGATATCCCGGTTTGGATTGCGCGTCAGTGCTGTCAGCAAAATCGAACGTACGTATGAAAACCCTGTGCCGCCAGCAATCAGGATCAGCGGACGATTCTCATCATCACGCAGCCAGGCTTCACCGTGCGGGATATCGACCTTAATTTCCCGATCTTTCAGAATTCGGTCCATAACAGCCATGGCATAAAGATTTAGCTCAGAAGCACCCACGTGCAGCTCAATGAACCCGTGCTCATCCGGCGTAGATGCCATGGAGAACGGGCGTTTATCACGTTCGTCCATCACGACCATTAAATACTGACCAGCACGAAAGGAAAACGCCGCGTCCGGCACTAAACGTACGCGATATACGGTGTCAGTGATAGCTTCTACCGAGGTCACTTTACAGCTTAAGGTTGTCATGCGCTCTCTCTGTCGGATCAATAGGCAAAACGATCGCGCCTCAGGCGCTTTTGCCGTCATTAAAGATGGCTAATTCATCCCAAATTGCGTCAATACGCGCAGTCACTTCAGGATCTTTTTTAATCGGGCGTCCCCACTCTCGTTGGGTTTCACCCGGCCATTTATTTGTGGCATCCAGCCCCATTTTTGAACCAAGGCCGGAAACCGGCGAGGCAAAGTCCAGGTAATCAATCGGCGTATTCTCTACCAGTACCGTATCCCGGGCCGGGTCCATACGGGTAGTAATTGCCCAAATCACATCGTTCCAGTCACGTGCGTTGACATCATCATCGCAGACAATAACAAATTTGGTGTACATAAACTGACGCAAAAATGACCAAACGCCCATCATGACGCGTTTGGCATGGCCTGCGTACTGTTTTTTCATCGTCACCACGGCCAGTCGATAAGAACAGCCTTCCGGTGGCAGATAAAAGTCGACGATTTCCGGGAACTGCTTTTGCAGAATAGGGACAAAGACCTCATTCAGCGCCACACCGAGCACCGCTGGTTCATCTGGGGGACGTCCGGTGTAGGTGGAGTGATAAATCGCATCTTCACGCTGGGTAATGTGTGTGACAGTGAAAACCGGGAAGCTATCCACTTCATTGTAATAACCCGTATGATCGCCATACGGTCCTTCCGGTGCCAGTTCACCCGGCTCGATATAGCCTTCCAGAACAATTTCAGCGCTGGCGGGTACTTCGAGATCGTTGGAGATACATTTGACAACTTCGGTCTTAGTGCCACGCAGCAGCCCAGCAAAGGCGTACTCTGATAATGTATCAGGCACAGGGGTCACAGCACCCAGGATGGTCGCTGGGTCTGCCCCTAACGCAACGGAGACAGGGAAACGCTCACCAGGGTGTGCAGCGCACCACTCCTGATAATCCAGCGCGCCGCCACGATGTGAAAGCCAACGCATAATGAGCTTATTTTTGCCAATCAACTGTTGGCGATAAATACCCAGATTCTGTCGCTCTTTATGCGGACCACGCGTGACGGTGAGTCCCCATGTAATTAGCGGCGCGGCATCTTCCGGCCAGCAGGTCATGATCGGTATACGATTTAAATCAACGTCATCGCCTGAAGAAATTTTTTGCTGACAAGGCGCACCGCGTAGCCGTTTGGTCGGCATGTTAAGCACCTGCTTGAACTGCGGCAGCTTATCAAACAGATCGCGGAATCCTTTCGGCGGCTCCGGCTCTTTCAAAAACGCCAACAGCTTACCAACTTCCCGTAGTGCTGAGACATCTTCTTGCCCCATCCCCATGGCGACACGCTTCGGAGTGCCAAACAAATTGCACAGTACCGGCATTGAATAGCCTTTTGGATTCTCAAACAACAGTGCAGGCCCACCAGCACGCAAGGTGCGATCGGCAATTTCAGTGATCTCCAGATGAGGATCCACTGGAAGCGTAATGCGTTTGAGCTCGCCCTGCTGTTCAAGCTGCGTCAGGAAGTCGCGTAAATCGTGATATTTCATGGCGTCCATTTTGGCCTCTTTGTAAGCGCCTCATTATACGGCGTTCATCATTGTGATGCTGTATTTTTGTTAAATTAGCGTGAACTCTGGCAACCAACACCGATGAGGCTTGAAAGATGAAGTGTATAATGACTTTTGCTATGCTTGCGCTCAGAACAAGCGGATAAGAGTTATTATGCAAGCCTGGTATTTACTGTACTGCAAACGCGGGCAACTTCAGCGTGCCCAGGAACACCTGGAAAGACAAGCAGTCAACTGTCTGACGCCAATGATCACCCTGGAAAAAATGGTGCGGGGTAAACGTACCACAGTCAGTGAGCCACTTTTCCCTAATTACATGTTTGTCGAATTCGATCCGGAAGTGATCCACACCACGACCATCAATGCGACGCGTGGCGTCAGCCATTTTGTACGCTTTGGGGCAACACCAGCTACCGTTCCCTCTCCCGTTATTCACCAGCTTTCTATCTACAAGCCCGAGGGGATTGTAGACCCGGAAACGCCGCATCCTGGCGACAGTGTCATTATCACTGAAGGGGCATTTGAAGGGTTGAAGGCGATTTTCACCGAACCCGACGGCGAAGCGCGTTCCATGCTCCTGCTTAACCTGTTGAATAAAGAGGTTAAGCAGAGCGTGAAAAACACCGGCTTTCGAAAGATATAAACAGACTCAGAAAGTCACTTCGAATAACGTTCTGACGTTGGCATCAATCGCCGTTGATAGCCACTGAGGATCTTCCCCGCGCCAGTGCGCAATACGCTCAAGAATATGCGGTAGGTGCGCAGGTTCATTGCGTCGGGAAGTCGGCTTCACGGCCAGATCGCGTGGGAGTAAATAGGGAGCATCTGTTTCTATCAGCAGCCTTTCCACCGGGATAAAAGGCAGTAGCTCCCGTAGTTCCATACCCCGACGCTCATCGCAGACCCATCCGGTAATCCCGATATAAAGCCCTCTGTCCACGCAGTCCTGCATCTCCTGGCGCGAGCCAGTGAAACAGTGCAGCACTGCGCCAGGGAGGCTGTCCAGCCAGGGTTCCAGCAGCGTCAGAAAACGTTCGTGGGCATCCCGACAATGCATGAAAACAGGCATCTGCAATTCGGCGGCAATACGCAATTGCGCCTCAAAAGCCCGTTCCTGTTCCTGTGGAGTGGAGTAATTACGATTGAAATCCAGGCCGCATTCACCAATGGCGACCACTTCGGACTGGTTCGCCAGTGCAATAATTTCCGCCTCTGTTGAGGATTGCCATTGGCTACTGTCATGCGGATGGACGCCTGCAGTGGACCAGCAATGTGGATAATGCTGTGCCAGCTTTAGCGCCTGCTGGCTTTCATGCAGGTTTGTTCCGGTCAGAAGCATGCCGTTTACACCGGCAGCAAAAGCGCGTGCTACAACCTCATCCCTGTCTTTCGCAAATTGTGAACTGGTTAGATTAACGCCAATATCAAACATGCTTCCTCCCATATGACAACCGCCCTTACGGGCGGCTGAATTTACTCTTCGGTTTTCTCGGTGGCGTCGGCTTCTTTTGCTTCTTCAGCCTCGTTGTCCTCATCTCGCGTACGTCGCTTACCGACATAGAAACGAGAGAAGAAAACACCCACTTCAAACAGGCAGTACATCGGTATAGCCAACAGCGTTTGCGAGAAGACATCTGGTGGAGTCAGTAACATCCCCACGACAAATGCCCCGACAACTACGTAAGGACGTTTCTTACGTAAATCATCAGGTGTCGTAATGCCCATCCAGCACAGCAATACAATGGCGACAGGAACCTCAAAAGAGACACCAAACGCCATAAACAGTGCCATGACAAAGCTGAGATAACTGGCAATGTCTGTCGAAACCTGCACGCCTTGCGGAGCTGTGTTGGCAAGGAAGCCAAACGCCAGCGGGAAGACGACAAAATAGGCGAATGCCATCCCGATATAGAACAACAGCGAACTTGAGACCAGCAGCGGCACGACAAGGCGGCGTTCATGCTTATACAAAGCAGGCGCGATAAATGCCCATACCTGGTACAGGATCACAGGTGCCGACAGGATCAGCGACACCATAAAGGTTAGCTTTATCGGGGTAAAGAACGGTGAAGCCACATCGGTGGCGATCATCGTTGCACCCTGAGGCATCTGCTTAATCAGCGGTGCCGCAACCATATGGTAAATGTCGTTGGCAAAATAAACCAACGCCAGAAAGATCACCATAACCGCAATAATGCAGTTCAGGAGTCGCTTACGCAGCTCAATAAGATGCGTGATGAGCGGTTGAGTATCTTCTACAGACATGTTTACGGTTTATCACTCGACGAGGGTGAGGATTCGACAGCAGGTGCAGCAGGTTTCTTTTCCGCGTCCATCGACGTAACGGAAGCAGTTTCCTTCAACTCCGGCGCGTCAGCACCCGTGGATTCCGGTTTTTGCTCCGGCGAACTGGCCTGTCCTTCAGCAGTAGCAGGGGTAACCCCCTCGTGCTGCGCTTCACTTCCTTTCACCACAGGGTTATGGATAGTGTGCGCTTCATCGCTCGCTTTCTCAGGATCGTGCACGCTGTAAGAACGCTTCATCGACTCAGCCGCTTCGCGCAGCTCATCCATCGATGCTTTCAGCTCCGGCGTCAAATTTGTCAGGCTCGCTTTTTCTACTTTCTTCAGGCTGTCCTGAAACTCCTGAAGCTTAAGCTCCTGGGTCAGTTCATTCTGCACGGTAGTTGCAAGAGAGCGCAGCGCACGGACCCAGCCCGCGACCGTTTTTACCGCTACGGGCAATCGTTGTGGCCCCAGTACGATGAGGCCGATAACGAACACCAATAACAGTTCGCTAAAACCGATATCAAACACGGATTATACCTGCTCTTTATCTTGGCTTTTGGCGTCTTCTTTCTTCACTTCACCCTGCTTATCGGTGATGGATTTAGCGGTAAAATCAGCGTCCTGGCTGGTTTTATCCTGCTTAGGTTCATCATCACCCATCGCTTTCTTGAAGCCTTTAATAGACGCGCCAAGGTCGGAACCGATGGAGCCGAGTTTCTTGGTGCCAAATAGCAGTACAACGATGACGGCAATGATCAACAACTGCCAAATACTGATACCACCCATACATGTTCCTCTGTCATAGATGATGAATTAATTAGGCCGTAGTATACGTTACACGACCTGCCTTGGGCGATGAAAAAATCAGCGCATTTTGCGCCAGCCGATCAGCCAGGCGAGAACACCACCCGCGATTAACCAGCCAGGCATAAGCCCCCACTCAGGACGGCTTACCAGCAGGAATGTCCCACTTAACAGCAACGTTGCGCCAATACCCAATAAATAACGGGATTGTCCCTGACGTACGTGATTCGCATGAAGCTCGCGCGCAATCTTATCAACACTGTGCTGTAAATATTTGCCCTGGCGCAAACTGTCATACACAAGTTCAGGTATTTCTGGCATTTTTTCGACCCAGAACGGTGCTTTTTCTTTAAATGCCCTGACAAGCGCCGGAATACCTACCTGATCTTTAATCCAGGATTCAAGGAAAGGCTTGGCCGTTTTCCACAAATCCAACTGAGGATAGAGCTGTCGGCCAACACCCTCAACGTACAACAGCGTCTTCTGCAACAACACCAGTTGAGGCTGGACTTCCATATTAAATCGACGTGCTGTATTGAACAGATTCAACAACACGTGACCAAAGGAGATCTCTGCCAGCGGCTTTTCGAAGATCGGCTCACACACGGTACGAATTGCAAATTCAAATTCTTCAACATTGGTATCGGGGGGTACCCAACCAGAATCGACATGTAGCTCGGCAACCTTACGGTAATCGCGATTAAAAAACGCAATAAAGTTTTCAGCCAGATAGCGCTTATCTTCTTTATTTAATGAGCCCACGATCCCGCAATCAATACCGATGTATTTCGGGTTTTCAGGGTGCTCATAGCTGACGAAAATGTTACCCGGGTGCATATCGGCATGGAAAAAACTGTCGCGGAATACCTGAGTAAAGAAGACCTGAACACCACGCTCGGCCAACAGTTTCATGTTGGTACCGTTCTTCTCAAGCGTTGCAACATCCGAAACAGGGATACCGTAAATACGCTCCATCACCATCATGTTCTGACTGCAATAGTCGGAATACACTTCCGGGATGTACAGCATCGGGCTGTCTTCAAAATTGCGTCGCAGTTGAATGGCGTTTGCCGACTCACGCAGCAGGTTCAGCTCATCGATCAATGTTTTTTCATATTCACGGACCACTTCGGTTGGCCGCAGACGACGTCCGTCCGGCAACAGGCGAGGGACCCAGCGAGCAAGACGATAGATCAGTTTTAAATCGGCTTTGATTACCGGCAGGATATCCGGACGAATAACCTTGATCACCACCTCTTTGCCATTCGACTTCAGTCGTGCGGTATGCACCTGAGCAATAGACGCAGATGCCAGTGGTGTGATCTCAAAATCATCAAACCACTCTTCAACAGGTAGCCCACCCATTGCTTCTTCAATCTGTTCTTTTGCTCGTTGTCCATCGAATGGAGCAACCCGATCCTGCAACAGAGCGAGCTGATCAGCGATATGCGGCGGAAACAGATCACGACGGGTGGAGAGCATTTGACCAAATTTGATCCACACCGGCCCCAATTCCTGCAAAGCCAGTCTCAGCCTTTCACCCAGCGGCTTATCTTTATGTCGGTTTGGCATCCAAAACAATGTGTAACGCCACAAACGGAGCGGCAGCGTAATACGCATTTTGGGGATGAGTTCATCAAGACCGTAGCTTAAAAAAGTGCGAATGATGAAATAAAGGCGCCGTACTTCTCCTGGCGTCATTTGGCCTCCAGTTTTTCCAGCCGTCTGGCCAGAGATTCAACCGCGTGCTCAACCGCTGCCGTTTCTTCCGCAAACCATGCAACTTCAAGCGGGCCAGGGGCCATACGCCACTCTTCAGTGATCGCTTCGGCAACATAACGTTGCTGACGTTGAATGCCACGACGCAGGAACTTCGCGCCACCGCGCAGGACTTTGCTAACACCTTCCGCGACAATATCACCGGTATAAGGTGCTAATAGCTCTGCAGGGTCAAATTCCGCCAGGTCAGCCAGAGCCACAAAGTTCTGCACCACCTGAATATCGCCCTGCACTTCCAGTTCGCCGCTACGAATAAGCGTGGTGAGCTGCTGCCGGTCGCGTAATTTTGGTAACACGCTGGCATGAGTGATCACGGTGCAATCTGCTTCGCCTTCCCATGCCCCCAGCACATCGACCTGGCGCTCACTGAACACCAGGACTAACGGCGTAGAAAATCCTTTGAGATCAACACGCAGTACCTTGCTCTGCAAACGCGTTCGGGCTGATTTTAGCGCAGGTGAACGATACAGAAAGGTGTTGAGCAGATTTTCAGCGCCAGCGGTCACTAAGGGTTTTAAAGGCATCCCCGGTCCTCCTGTCAGAACTTGTAACCACGATGCAGCGCAACGACACCTGCCGTCAGGTTGTAGTAATCAACACTTTCGAACCCGGCATCTTGCATCATTGCTTTTAACGTGTCCTGATCGGGATGCATACGGATAGACTCAGCCAAATAGCGGTAGCTATCTGCGTCGCTCGCAACCATCGAACCAATACGTGGCAAGATATGGAAAGAGTACGCATCATACGCTTTGCTCAGCGGTTCGATGATCGGTTTGGAGAATTCCAGCACCAGTAAGCGCCCACCAGGTTTCAACACACGATACATCGAGCGTAGCGCTTTCTCTTTATCTGTAACGTTACGCAGGCCGAAAGAAATGGTGATGCAATCAAAGGTATTGTCAGGGAATGGCAGTGCCTCAGCATTTGCCTGGACATATTCAACGTTACCAATCACGCCAATATTGCGTAGCTTTTCGCGACCCATTTTGAGCATTGAGTCATTGATATCTGCCAGAATAACCTTACCGGTTTCACCAACCATGCGAGAAAATTTCGCCGTCAGATCGCCCGTGCCGCCCGCTAAATCCAGAACGGTTTGTCCACGACGCACGCCACTACAGTCAATGGTGAAGCGCTTCCACAAACGATGAATGCCAAATGACATTAAGTCATTCATAACGTCATATTTAGACGCCACAGAATGAAAAACGTGGGCCACCATGTCAGCTTTCTGCTCTTTAGCGACGGTCTGAAAGCCAAAGTGCGTCGTTTCTTGTGAATTATCCACCATCTCAGTGCCTGCTCATCCAAAAAATGTTCGAGAAGTGTAACAGATTGGGCCAATTTGCCCTACCCTTCTGCCGGGTTCAACTACCCCAAATGGGCTAGCTCGATTGCTGATTTACCGCCGCATTATCGGCGTATGTCTCTTCTTGTTGCGCCCCGGAGACCGAGCGCAAACGGTACTCTTCATCCTGACTCGTGGCATGTTCAGCCAACTCAGGATTAATCTCACGCTTAATTTCCACGCCTAAGCCGCGGAAGGCTTCCGCCTGTGATAAGACATTTCCACGCCCCGAAGAGAGCTTCTTCATTGCCTGTCGGTAGTTATCCTGGGCTTTATCCAGGCTTTGGCCGATTGCTGACATATCATCCACAAACAGGCGCATCTTGTCATAAAGTTTACTCGCCCGATCCGCAATTTGTTGCGCGTTGCGGCTTTGATGCTCATAGCGCCACAGGTTAGCGATAGTACGTAATGCCACCAACAACGTCGTGGGGCTGACCAGCATAATGTTATTTTTAAGCGCTTCGGTAATCAGTTCGGGCTGTCTGTCCAGCGCCAGCAGGAAAGCAGGTTCGACGGGGATAAACATCAGCACATAGTCCAGCGTACGCAGCCCTGGAAGCTGTTGATAATCTTTACGACCCAGCAGACGAATATGATTTCGCACAGAGGCGATATGCTCCTGCAGCGCACCCTCCCGGGTGTATTCATCTTCTGCATTAAAGTAGCGTTCATAGGCCACCAGCGTCATTTTCGCATCGATCACCACGTCTTTGCCCTGCGGCAATCGGACAATAACATCCGGTTGCATCCGCGATCGTGCGTCATTTTCTATGCTGACCTGTGTTTCATATTCATAGCCTTCCCGCAGACCGGACGCCTCCAGTACCCGCGTGAGTACCACCTCTCCCCAGTTGCCCTGTGTTTTGTTATCACCTTTCAATGCCCGTGTCAGGTTAACGGCTTCCTGCGCCATCTGCGCGTTCAGTTGCTGGAGATTACGAATTTCGTGTGCCAGGGTGTGGCGCTCTTGCGCCTCTTTACCAAAGCTATCCTGAACCTGGCGGCGAAAACCGTCCAGCTGTTCGCGTAATGGTGTCAGCAGACTGTTAAGGCTTTGGCGATTTTGCTCATCGACGCGACGGTTACTGTGTTCGAAAATGCGGTTAGCCAGATTCTCGAACTGTTCGCTCAGGCGCTGTTCGCTGTTGATCATCTGGCGAATTTTATCTTCCGCATGCTGCTGCGTTGCTTCCAGACGGGTGGTGACTTCCCGGAGATCGGCCTCCAGTGAGGTATTGATACTCTGCAGGCTACGGAGTTCGTTATTCAGCAGCTCGCATTCGTCACGCCAGTGGGCTTCCTGCGAGAGCTGTTGCCGGGCTGCACTGAGGGCAATATCCAGTTCTCGTCGTTCTTCGATGAGGTCTGCGCGGATCTGATCGGCGCGCGCTTTTGTCGCCAGCCAGCCCACCAGCAGCCCTGCGGCTAATGCCAGCACGGCACTCATCATAATTGAAATATCCACAACGCCCCCTTACAGCAACGACTTACCCGCACAAAATAGAATTGTGCTGTATAAACGTCCAGTTTAAAAGGAATTTCCTGCGAGGTACTACGCAAAATAAAAAGGCCGAACACGTCAGCCTTTTAGCAAAGAAGGGAGAATTACAGTAAACGGCGCGCGGCTTCTACCACGATTTTCACCGCGTGGCTTTCCGTTTGCTTCATCGTTTCTGCATTCGGGATCTCTTGCTGAGTACGGTTGACGATAACGCCAGCAACCATACCTGCACGCAGACCCTGGCTTGCGCACATGGTCAGCAGCGTCGCAGATTCCATTTCATAGTTCATGACGCCCATCGACTGCCACTCTTCCATAGAGCCTTTGAAACGGCTCACTACGCGGCCAGAGAAGGTGTCATAACGCTCCTGGCCCGGGTAGAAGGTGTCTGAAGACGCGGTAACGCCTACGTGAGTAGTCGCACCGATAGATTTCGCCGCTTCCACCAGCGCGGTGGTGCACTCGAAGTCTGCAACAGCCGGGAATTCCATTGGTGCAAAGTGCAGGCTCGCACCGTCCAGACGGACAGATGCGGTAGTCACCAGTACATCACCCACATTGATATGCGGCTGAATAGCGCCAGTCGTACCGATACGCAGGAAGGTACGGATGCCCAGTTGCGCCAGTTCTTCTACGGCGATGGAGGTGGACGGGCCGCCGATACCGGTAGAGCAAACGATCACGGCTTTACCATCCAGTTCAGCACGCCAGGTAGTGAACTCGCGATGAGATGCCAGCTTGACCGGCTTATCCATCAGCGCGGCGATCTTTTCCACACGCTCCGGGTCGCCAGGGACGATAGCGAGCTGGGCCCCTTGTAAATCGTTCTTAGTGAGGCCGAGATGAAAAACATCAGACTTAGACATAAAAACTCCTCTGTGAATCGGTTTTGTCAGAAGAAGCAAAAACACACTTTACCGAAGGCATAAACATCTTTTCGTGACAGTCATCACTATGACGCAAATCAATTGCATTGATTTACCGTGAAATAGTGATGATCATCACATTAATGGCGCAATGTAAGGAAGCCTTGCACAAAAGATAGACCGTTTGAGGCAATGTGGTTCGTTGCATGTGTCTATAGTTAACAATGCGCTATTTTGCATAATATTTAAGGGTACGGAGAATACCATGACAACACGACAATCTGGTTTTGCACCTGCTGTATCCCCACCGGCGTCCACGACGGTTCATACCCCGGATCACGCGATTATCGCCGGAGTGACATCAATTCCATCACAAGGCGATGATATGCCTGCGTATCACGCACGACCGCAACAGACCGATGGCCCGCTGCCCGTCGTCATTGTCGTGCAGGAAATTTTTGGTCTTCATGAGCACATTCGTGATGTTTGCCGTCGACTGGCGCTGGAAGGTTATCTGGCTATCGCACCCGAACTCTATTTTCGCGAGGGCGATCCCAGTGACTTTGCCGATATCCCGACGCTTCTAAGCGGCCTGGTGGCGAAAGTTCCCGACTCACAGGTCCTGGCGGATCTGGACCATGTTGCCAGTTGGGCCTCCCGCAACGGCGGCGATGTGCATCAATTAATGATGACGGGTTTTTGCTGGGGTGGGCGTATTACCTGGCTGTATGCCGCACACAATCCACAGCTAAAAGCGGCGGTGGCGTGGTATGGCAAATTGGTTGGCGATAAAACGCTGAACTCCCCCAAACACCCTGTCGATATTGCCACCGATCTGAACGCTCCCGTGTTGGGACTGTATGGCGGCCAGGATACCAGTATTCCACAGGACAGCGTGGAAACCATGCGTCAGGCACTGCGTGCCGCCAATGCTAAAGCGGAAATCGTCGTCTATCCCGATGCTGGCCATGCGTTTAATGCCGATTATCGCCCGAGCTATCACGAAGAGTCCGCGAAGGATGGCTGGCAGAGAATGCTGGAGTGGTTTGCGCAATACGGTGAGAAGAGATAATCGAGTCGGTCGGGTAAGGCAAAGCCGCTACCCGACCTATTGCCCGGAGCGGCTTCGCTGACCGGGCCTACGTTGCGTTAAGCCTGACGCAGATTCTGCGCAGCTTTGACCATGTTAGCCAGCGCTGCCCGAGTTTCCGGCCAACCGCGCGTTTTCAGGCCACAGTCCGGGTTCACCCACAGACGCTCAGCCGGAATACGCTGTTCCGCTTTCTTCAGCAGGGCCTCAATCCACTCCACGCTCGGGACGTTGGGTGAGTGAATATCATAGACGCCCGGCCCGATTTCGTTCGGGTAATCAAACTCTTCAAACGACTCCAGTAACTCCATGTCGGAACGCGAGGTTTCAATGGTGATCACGTCCGCATCCAGCGCAGCAATGGAATCCATGATGTCGTTAAACTCGCAGTAACACATATGGGTGTGGATCTGAGTTTCATCCCTCGCCACCGCTGCGTTGATGCGGAAGGCTTCAACGCCCCATTCCAGATATGCCGCCCAGTCACTGCGACGCAGCGGCAGGCCTTCACGCAGTGCAGGTTCATCAATCTGGATAATACCGATACCCGCCGCTTCCAGATCTGCCACTTCATCACGCAACGCCAACGCAATCTGTTTCGCGATCGTTTCACGGGTCACATCTTCACGCGGGAACGACCAGCAAAGAATGGTCACCGGTCCGGTCAGCATGCCTTTAACCGGTTTGTCAGTCAGCGACTGCGCGTATTTAGCCCACTCAACGGTAATCGCTTCCGGACGGCTGACATCGCCAATAACAACCGGTGGTTTCACACAGCGTGAGCCGTAGCTCTGCACCCAGCCATTCTGGGTAAAGACGAAGCCGTCCAGATGTTCGCCAAAGTATTCGACCATGTCGTTACGTTCAGCTTCACCGTGTACCAGTACGTCGAGGCCCAGACGTTCCTGCTCAACAATCGCCTGTTTGATATGTTCTGCGATCCCCGTACGGTAGTTGCCTGCATCCAGGTTGCCCTTTTTGAAGTCCAGGCGCAGACCGCGAATCTCCGTGGTTTGCGGGAATGAGCCGATAGTGGTGGTCGGCCATGCTGGCAGATTAAAGCGGGCACGTTGCGCCTCGGCGCGAACCGGGTAAGCGTTGGCGCGTTGGCTGTCCTGGGCGGTGATCGCCGCCAGACGTTTTTCCACTGCGGCGTTGTGTACACGGGTGGAGTGGCGACGCGCCTGAATCGGTGCGCTCCATTCAACCAGCGCCGCGGTATCACCGCTGTTCAGCGCATCACGCAGTAGCGCCAGCTCTCCGCATTTTTGCAGCGCGAAGGCAAACCAACTCTTCACTTCGGCATCCAGACGGGTTTCAACACTCAGGTCAATTGGGCTGTGCAGCAGAGAGCATGAAGAAGCCACCCACAGCGAGCGTTTCCCGACGATATCTTTAATTTGCGCGTATTTTTCGCTGAGATCGGCGCGCCAGACATTACGACCATTTACCAGACCCGCTGACAGCAGCCAGTCGGCAGGCAGGCGTTTGTGCAGCTCGGCGACATCATCTTTGCCATGGACCAGGTCAACATGCAGACCCTGCACCGGCAGCGCGGTAATGGTCTCCAGGTTTGGCGTTACGCCTTCGAAGTAGGTGGTCAGCAGCAACTTCACCTGGCCCTGCAGGGCGTCATAAGCCGGTTTAAAGGCATTCAGCCACACTTGCGGCAGTTCCAGTACCAGAGCAGGTTCATCAATCTGCACCCACTCAATACCGCGTTTCGCCAGCTCAGCCAGCACCTGCTGGTAAACCGGCAGAATGTCGTTGAGCAGGCTCAGGCGGTCAAACTGTTCGCCCTTCACTTTCCCCAGCCAGAGGTAAGTTACCGGGCCAAGCAGTACGGGTTTTACCTTGTGACCGAGCGCCAGCGCTTCGTCCACGTCATCCAGCAGTTGGGTCCAGGTCAGTTTGAACTGCTGACCTTTGGTGAACTCCGGCACCATGTAGTGATAGTTGGTATTAAACCATTTGGTCATTTCTGCCGCCGCCGCCGGTTCACCCGTCGGTGCACGGCCACGGCCAATACGGAATAAGGTATCGATATCGACGGAGCCATCTTTATTTTGATGGCGAGCCGGAACGTTGCCGAGCAGCAGGCTGGTGGTCAGCACGTGATCGTACCAGGCAAAATCACCCACCGGCAGCAGGTCTATACCCGCCTGTTTCTGCTGATCCCAGTGGCGGGCACGCAGCTCGCGGCCAACGGTCAGCAAATCTTCACGGGAAGAATTACCCGCCCAGTAACTTTCTTGCGCTTTTTTCAACTCGCGACGCAGGCCAACGCGAGGAAAACCGAGGGTGTGATTCAATATTGTCATTTTTCTTCCTCTAATTATATGTAAATCCTATGGATTTTGAATTTAGGGAAGGCGGCAAGTTTGTTCATCCCCGGGAGCTTACTGAAGTAAGAGACCGGGGTGGAGAAACGCAGCCAACGCACCATAAATTTAAAAGACGAAGGATTTTAGCCGTCCAGATGTTTACACATCCATATTTGCCAGTTACTGTATATTCCTCAAGCGCAATTTGTTCATGCCGAAGTGAAGGACTTTCATGATCGAGATTAAACACCTGAAAACGCTCCAGGCGTTGCGGAACAGTGGCTCTCTGGCAGCAGCAGCGGCCACGTTGCATCAGACGCAATCCGCCCTTTCCCACCAGTTCAGCGATCTGGAGCAGCGCCTTGGCTTTCGGCTTTTTGTCCGCAAGAGCCAGCCTTTGCGTTTTACGCCACAGGGTGAAATTCTGCTCCAGTTGGCAAACCAGGTATTGCCGCAAATAGGTCGCGCGCTGCAGGCATGCAACGAACCGCAGCAAACCCGATTACGTATCGCTATCGAATGCCACAGTTGCATTCAGTGGCTGACGCCCGCGTTGGAGAATTTTCGTGCCAACTGGCCGCAGGTGGAGATGGATTTTAAATCCGGTGTGACCTTCGATCCGCAACCGGCGCTACAGCAGGATGAGCTGGATCTGGTGATGACATCCGACATTCTGCCGCGCAGCGGATTGCACTACTCACCGATGTTCGATTTTGAAGTACGCCTGATCCTGGCCCCCGACCATCCGCTGGCCAGCAAAACGCAAATCACGCCGGAAGATTTGGCCAGCGAAACTCTGCTTATTTATCCGGTGCAGCGTAGTCGGTTGGATGTCTGGCGGCATTTCCTGCAGCCCGCAGGCATCAGTCCGTCGCTGAAGAGTGTGGATAACACACTGCTGCTGATTCAGATGGTTGCCGCAAAAATGGGTATCGCGGCTTTGCCGCACTGGGTAGTAGAGAGTTTTGAACGCCAGGGTCTGGTCGTAACCAAAACCCTGGGCGATGGGTTGTGGAGCCGACTGTACGCCGCCGTGCGCGACGGAGAACAGCGCCAGCCGGTAACAGAAGCGTTTATTCGTTCAGCGCGGAATCACGCCTGTGACCACCTGCCGTTTGTGCGGAGTGCGGAACGACCCACTTACGATGTACCCACAGTGAAGCCACTATCACAGCCGCGCCAATGATAAAGCTTGGCCAGTGCGGTTGTTGGTGCCAGATAGCCAGATTGACCAGCAGCCCCGCCGGCACATGCATATTGTTCATAATGCCCAACGTACCGGCATCCACCTGGGTCGCGCCGTAGTTCCACATAAAGTAACCAATGCCGGACGCCGCCACGCCAAGAAACACCAGAATTCCCCACTGTAGCGGGGTTGCAGGCATTTTCTGAGCATTGCCCAGCATGAACCAGGCCACGACCGCCACCATAAAGGCGCCCATGTAAAACCAGGCAAAGGCGTTGTGTTGTGGCATCGGGCGCGTTTCCATCAGGCGTTTGTAACCCACCATACCGATGGCAAAGCTAATGTTAGAAAGCTGTACCAGCAGCAGGCCGGTCCAGAAGTGGCTGGTCACCTGATCGTAACGGATAATCCCTGCGCCAATTACCGCCAGTAGTGCGCTGAACGCATAGCTCCAACGTAAACGGCGCCCGCTCATCAGGTCATAAATTAGCGTAATGTACAACGGCGTCAGAACGGTAAAGAGCAGCAATTCTGAAACCGTCAGATACAGATAGGCGTGAAAACTCAGCATATACATAATGCCAAGCTGCATGGCTCCCACCAGCATATACAGCGCGATTGTTTTTACGCTGTGCCCACGGGTACGCAAAAACGGTAAAAACACCAGAGCCGCCAGCCCAACGCGCACCAGCACCGCAAAATAGCTATCGACATGACCGGCAAGGTACTCGCCAAACAGGCTGAAGGAAAAGGCCCACAGAATTGTGGTAATGATGAGTAACGCCACAATGGATGTCTCTTAACAAAAGGTACACCCATTGTAGCGAAGAACACGGTTGACAACTGGTCAACTAACGACCAACAACGTTACTGCAGAAAAAGCTCTCGCAGATAATGCGGCACGGCATCATCGGCATTGAGGCCAATCACGTCCAGTTCCGGATGCAGATCCTTCAGGCGTTGATGCGCGTTGCCCATGATACAGCCTTTGCCTGCCATGGAGAGCATCTCCGCGTCGTTCATACCGTCGCCGAAGGCGATACAGTCCTTCAGGCTATAGCCCATCGCTTTCGCCACAGCTTCCAGCGCATGGCCTTTCGACACGCCACCTGCCATCACTTCCAGGCACGTCAGTGTGGAGAAACTGACGTTCACGCGATCGCCCCAGCGGGCGTTAATCGCCTGTTCCAGCGGCAGCAACCTTTCGTGAGAATCGGTGGTGAAAAACACTTTGCTGACGCCTTCCGGCTCCAGCAGCGCAGGTTCAAACAGTGAATAATTGAATACCGCCTCTTTAAAGAAACGCATTTCTTCCGGGCGGTGGCGGTTCATGAACCACTCATCATCGCGGTAAACATTCGTCACGATATCCGGGTTGGCGTTCACAACGCCAAACAGATCGCTGGCAATGTCGCGATCCAGGTTGTGGGAAAACACCAGATTTCCGTCAGGATCGTGTACGCGGGCACCGTTGGACGTGATCATGTAGGTTTTAATGCCGAGGTTATCGCGAATTTGCCCCACATCAACATGATGACGACCAGTGGCAAACACGAAGTGAACACCGCGAGCCGTCAGAAGTTTCAGCGTCTCTTTGGCATAAGGGGACAAAGTATGGTCGGGAGAAAGCAGCGTACCGTCTAAATCAGACGCAACAACCTGATACATAAGAAAATTAAACCTCTAGGAAAAGCGAGTTCCGCTGGATGAGTTATGCCTGTTGAAAAAATCAACAATGGCGTTAAGCGCGACTGAGCGCATTGCGTCCTTTTCGAAAAGGATCTCATGGTACGCGCCTTTTATGACAAGCGGCTGACCTCCTTCTACCGGATGGCCTGCTGCAGCGCGGAGTTCACAAAAACGATCGTGCATGCGGTTATCCACCACACGCTCTTCTTCGGCCTGAATAAGCAGCGCTGGCGTTGCGTCATCACCCGCTCCGGCCAGAACCTGTTCGCCCGCCTGAATACCTTCACGCACCCAGTGATAGGTAGGGCCACCCACACGTAACCGTGGATCATCTGCGTAGAAGCGTAGGTTACGCCGATAGCGCTGTCGACTATGGGTGAGCGCATTCATACCGAATGGCAGCGCCCGCCAGCGGCCGGTCCCCATCGCATAGCCTTCACGGATGCGTGGATGCCCTTCGGCCCAGTCAAGAATGTGGCGCACCATCCAGTCGGGAAAACGCATCACGATACCAAACATGGGCGCACAAAGCGCAATGGCATCACATTGATTGGGATGGCGCTGCAGGAACAAGGTGGCAATAGCGCCGCCCATGGAATGCGCCAGTATATAGCGTTTTCGCCACGGGCCAGGTTGTACTTCCTGCTGCCAGAAGGCGGCTAAATCATCGACGTAGTCATTAAAGTTATCGACATGACCACGATGCGGGTCCGATAACATCCGCCCGGAACGCCCCTGACCACGGTGATCGATAATGAGTACGTCAAAACCAGAATGAAACAGGTCATACGCCAGCTCAGCGTATTTCACATAGCTTTCAATGCGCCCGGGACAGACAACGATGACGCGATCGTTTTTTTCGGCACGAAAGCGAACAAAATGTACGGGAACATCATCTACACCCGTAAACTCCGCTTCCTCCCGTTGCTGCCAGAAATCTGTCAGTGGACCCATGGAAAAAGCGGCAAACGCGTTTTCTCTTGTTTCCCAGTCTTTTTGCTGCTGAAACATCGGGTATCCAGCCTCGCTGACCAAGTAAAATCGTTTTTTTCGCCGCGCCTGATACAACGCAACGGCAGTAGCGTATTGTGGCATAAAAATAGACAATCCGGGAGTTTCTCATGACCTTTGAATGGTGGTTCGCCTACCTGCTGACCTCTATTATTTTGAGCTTGTCTCCGGGCTCTGGCGCAATCAACACCATGACCACCGCCATCAGTCACGGCTATCGTGGTGCCAGCGCCTCTATTGCCGGTTTGCAGACCGGGCTTGGCATTCATATCGTACTGGTTGGTGTTGGGCTGGGGACACTGTTCTCACGTTCAGTCATCGCGTTTGAAGTACTGAAGTGGGCGGGAGCGGCCTATTTGATTTGGTTGGGTATTCAGCAATGGCGGGCAGCGGGCGCTATCGATCTGAACACCATGGCGAACACGCAAACACGCAGCCGCCTGTTCAAAAGGGCGGTTTTCGTTAACCTGACCAACCCTAAAAGCATTGTTTTTCTTGCCGCCCTGTTCCCACAGTTCATCATGCCGCAAGAACCTCAGGTCATGCAGTATGTGGTGCTTGGTATCACCACCATTGTTGTCGATATCATTGTGATGATCGGTTACGCGACGCTGGCCACCCGCATTGCAGGCTGGATTAAGGGGCCAAAGCAAATGAAGGCGCTGAACAAAGTGTTTGGTTCACTGTTTATGCTGATAGGTGCCCTGCTGGCGTCAGCAAGACATGCCTAGCAAATGGAACGACGCTCGCAATGAAATGCTAACAGTAAGAGCGTTTGGACATGAGTTCTCGTACTTCGCCGCAAAGGTAGAAAAGCCTTTAATTTTGTACTGTTAGACGTTGATTGCTAATGCCAGAATGCCGCCATATTCACTTCTCACGGATGATGCACGATGGCGGAAGCAACAACACCACATGACGCAGTCTTTAAGACCTTCCTCTCCCGCGTGGAAACCGCGCGGGACTTTATCGAACTTCATCTTCCTCCCTCGTTAATCAAAATCTGCAAGCTGGAAACGCTCCGTCTGGAATCAGGCAGCTTTGTGGAGGACGATCTGCGCCCCTATTTCAGCGATATTCTCTACTCACTGGAGACCACCAGTGGGCATGGCTATGTACATGTGCTCATTGAGCATCAAAGCTCACCGGACAAGCACATGTCATTTCGCCTGATGCGCTACGCTATCGCAGCGATGCAACGTCATCTTGAGGCGGGAAACGACACGTTACCGCTGGTTATTCCAGTGCTCTTTTACCATGGCAAGCAAAGTCCATGGCAAGGCTCAATGAACTGGTTGGATCACTTTGAGGATTCAGCGACCGCCCTTCAACTTTACAGCACACCGTTTCCGTTGGTGGATGTGACGGTTATTCCAGATGATGAGATTATGCAGCATCGCAGTATGGCGGCGCTGACATTAGTACAAAAACATATTCGCCAGCGCGATATGGCGCAGCTGCTGGATAAACTTACCCGCCTGTTTATGCTGAATAAGATGAGCGGACAACAAATAACCGTGCTGGTAAACTACATGGTGCAAGCAGGGAATACACAAGATGTTCAGACATTATTGTATAAGCTGGCACAGCGTGTGCCGCAGCATGGAGACAAACTGATGACAATGGCGGATCAGCTAAAACAGATAGGCCGTGAAGAAGGGAGGCGCCTTGCCCTTACTGATGTAGCAAAAGCAATGCTCAAGCGAGGTCTTGATACCGACGCAATTATGGAAATGACCGGCCTTTCGAAGGACGAGTTACAGAAACTTGCGCAATAAATCGCATTCCGCCTGGGTCCCCCAGGCGGATAACCGACTTAGCGCGAAATGATCAGATGGATACCGAAGCCCGCGAACAGTGCGCCAGCGAATCCATCGATCCACTTCGCCAGACGCTGATAACCACGACGCATTTTCGGCAGTGCAAACAGGCTGGCGACCACGGTAAACCACGCCAGCGTTTCCACGATGATTAGGGCAAAGATCCCCCAGCGCGCGCCCGTTCCTACGTTATCGCCAACGAACAATGAGAACACGGAGCCAAAGTAGATAATGGCTTTAGGGTTCGCCAGGTTGGTGAGCAGACCTTTTAAAAAGCTGCGCCCGCTCTGTGCCAGTTCAACCTGTGGTGTTGGAGTCGCAACATTCTGCTTTTTAAACGCGCCGCGCAGCATCTGGTAGCCCATCCAACACAGATACAGCCCCCCGCCGACCATAATAATGGTATGCAGCCAGGCCATTTTTTCGATAATCAGGTGTAAACCGAGCAGTGCCACGCCAGCCCATACCATGACGCCACAGGTAATACCCAGCACACCCATCATCGCTTCTTTACGCGAACGGCTCACAGCCGTTTGAGAGACAAAGAAAAAATCGGGACCGGGACTCATCAGTGCAACGATATGCACCAACGCAACGGTGAAAAATAGCGTTAACATAAAAATGACTCGCGGGGGAATAGTTCAGTGAGTCACCATCCTGGCACTTTTTTGCCCGGCTGACTACTCTTCGTCGTCGCCATCAACGTGCGCACGAATAAGCGCCATAAACTCTTTGCCGAAACGCTCAAGTTTACGCATGCCCACGCCGTTGACGCTTAACATTTCGCTCGGAGAAACCGGCATCTGCTCGGCCATTTCTATCAGCGTCGCATCGTTGAAAACCACATACGGCGGGATATTTTCTTCATCGGCAATCGCCTTACGCAGCTTACGCAATTTGGCGAACAGTTTGCGGTCATAGTTGCCACCGAAGGATTTCTGCATCGCACGCGGTTTCAGCGCCACAATACGCGGCACGGCAAGTTGTAACGAGATTTCGCCACGCAGAACCGGTCGTGCGGCTTCGGTTAACTGTAACGCAGAGTGATGGGCAATATTCTGCGTCACCAGACCAAGGTGAATCAATTGGCGGATCACACTCACCCAATGTTCATGGCTCTGTTCACGACCAATGCCATAGACCGGCAGCTTGTCATGAGCCAGCTCGCGAATACGTTGGTTATTGGCTCCGCGCAAGACTTCCACGACATACCCCATACCAAAGCGTTGGTTGACGCGGTAGATTGTCGACAGCGCCTTACGCGCATCCATTAAACCATCGTACTGTTTTGGCGGATCGAGACAAATATCGCAGTTGCCGCACGGCTCCTGACGCCCTTCACCAAAATAATTCAGCAATACCAGACGACGACAGGTTTGCGCCTCGGCAAACGCTCCCATCGCATTGAGTTTATGCCGTTCAATATCCAGTAACTGCCCGGCTGGTTTCTCTTCCAGGCAACGCCGTAACCATGCCATATCAGCGGGATCGTAAAACAGCATCGCTTCCGCAGGCAGGCCATCGCGCCCGGCACGGCCGGTTTCCTGGTAATAAGATTCGATGTTACGCGGGATATCAAAATGCACCACAAAGCGTACGTTAGGTTTGTTGATTCCCATCCCGAACGCTACGGTCGCCACCACGATTTGCAGGTCATCGCGTTGGAATTTTTCCTGCACCTCGGCACGTACACTGTTTTCCAGTCCAGCATGATAGGCACCCGCGCTGATACCACGACTTTGCAGACGCGCTGCGGTGTCTTCGACCTTCGCGCGGCTGTTACAGTAAATAATGCCGGACTTGCCGCGCTGTTCTTGTACATAGCGCATCAGTTGATCGAGCGGCTTAAACTTCTCCATCAACATGTAGCGGATGTTCGGCCGGTCAAAACTGCTGATCTGAATGAGCGGATCGTTCAACCCCAGCAAGCGCACAATATCCAGGCGAGTGGTGTCATCCGCAGTCGCGGTCAGCGCCACGAACGGCAGCGTCGGGAAACGCTGACGCAATTGACCCAACGCGGCGTATTCAGGGCGGAAATCGTGCCCCCATTGTGAGATGCAGTGTGCTTCATCAACGGCCAGCAATACCGGATTCCAGTGCGCCAGATGTTCGAGGAAGTTATCCAGCATCAAACGTTCGGGCGCAATGTACAGCAACCGAATTTGCCCGCTGCGACAGCCAGCCATGACCTCAAGCTGCTGTTCACGACTTTGGGTAGAGTTCAGACACGCCGCCGCCACACCGTTTGCTAATAATTGGTCGACCTGATCTTTCATCAGGGAAATAAGCGGCGAGACAACTACGGTGAGTCCGTTCAGCAATAATGCGGGGATTTGATAGCACAGGGATTTACCACCACCGGTCGGCATGACGACCAGGCAGTCGCGACCAGAGAGCACAGTATCGATGATTTCTTCCTGACCAGGGCGAAACTGTTGGTAGCCAAAGGTTTCCTGCAAAACCTGTTTAGCGCCCATTTCCAGATTCAACACTTCCGCCTGCGCCACATTAACCCCATTAGCCTTAAAGAAAAACAGGCGCTATTTTCAGCGCCTGAGAGAGAAACTGCAATGATTAAAATGCTATCAAACCTATCAGAAGATATCGTTAAGCATCACACCCACACCCACACGCGTCTGATTGAAATTGTAGTCGATCAGCGATTCGCCGTAGCCGCTATAGACCTGGGTGTAAAAGCGAACATGCTTAGTGATCGGGTAACTCGCACCGATTTCAGCACCACCGTAACCGGTATTCCAGTTGTACTGGCCTTTCACGCTGATGACGGCATCACCGAGGTGATAACCCATTTTAAGCTGGTAGTAGCCCATATATTTGGTGATGTCGGGGTTATCGTCGGTGCTACCGATGACGTACCACGGTTTAACCTCCACCAGCCAGTTGCCATTTTCAGCCATCAGGCGAGTGTACAGACGGTTCCAGCTGCGCGAGGTGGGATCGGATCGCCCATTTGAATCATGGTTATAGCCCATTTCGACATCACGTAGCGTCCAGCCAGCAACGCGATAATCCGTGGCGAAACCCAGAAACAGCTGCGGCTCGTAGTTAGTTTCACGAAACGGTGAAGACTCTTCACTATTAGAAAGCTGCCACCAGGATTTCTGAGTATATGAACCACCGAGCACTGAATTCGGGCCCAAAATCCCGCGCCAAAGCGGAAATGCCAGGCTTAGCTGAAACTTAACCTCATCTTTGCGCGCATTATCCGACCAGTTATAGCTGCTGATCGCCTCTTTGTTCATGTCGCTGGTATTGGTGTAGATGAGATAGTTGGTGTCATAGGGGTACAGCGTGAAAGGATTATCGTGTTCTTGCAGCATATTGGCGATAATACTGCCTCTCACTGCTGGTGCATCATGAATCTCTTTCACTGTCGCTTCCTGCGCATACGCGGTCAACGGCAGCATGACTGCTGGTAGTAACCAACCCAGAATCGCCCGCATCGGTAGTGTTCTCCTGAACCAAAATATTGATGAATTGTATAATTATCTGCCAAGTATTCTACATACTTAGCTAGTTCCTCGTTAGTTATCCCGTCCTAAAGTAGAAAACAACAAATAATAAGCATAATATCAACATTTCATTAACCAATAAGGTGTCGGGATCGTATGTCTGCTGTTCTTACTGCTGAGCAAGCCCTTAAATTAGTGGGTGAAATGTTTGTCTATCATATGCCGTTTAATCGGGCATTGGGGCTGGAACTGGAACGTTATGAAAAAGAATTTGCGCAATTAGCGTTTAATAACCAACCGATGATGGTGGGTAACTGGGCACAAAGCATCCTGCACGGCGGGGTGATCGCCTCAGCGCTGGACGTTGCCGCCGGGCTGGTGTGCGTTGGCAGTACGCTAACCCGCCACGAAACCATCAGCGAGGACGAGCTACGCCAGCGAATGTCACGAATGGGCACCATCGATCTGCGCGTTGATTACCTGCGACCAGGCAGAGGAAATCGCTTTACGGCCACCAGCAGTCTGCTGCGAGCAGGCAATAAAGTGGCAGTCGCGCGGGTGGAACTGCACAACGAAGAACAGCTTTATATCGCCAGTGCAACTGCCACTTATATGGTGGGGTAAGCGCCTGAAAAAAGGTAAACTACGGTTACTTTTCTGCAATGAGTTCTCCCAATGGATGCTAAACAAACGCGGCAGGGCGTGTTACTCGCTCTTGCTGCCTATTTTATTTGGGGTATCGCTCCCGCCTACTTCAAACTGATTTACTACGTCCCGGCGGATGAGATCCTGACGCACCGCGTCATCTGGTCATTTTTCTTTATGGTGGCGCTGATGAGCGTTAGTCGCCAATGGTCAGGTGTCAAAACGCTGCTGCAAACGCCAAAGAAGATTTTTCTGCTGGCGCTCTCGGCGGTCCTAATCGGCGGAAACTGGCTGCTCTTTATCTGGGCGGTCAATAACCACCATATGCTGGAAGCCAGCCTCGGTTACTTTATTAACCCACTGGTAAATATCGTGTTGGGGATGATTTTCCTCGGAGAACGCTTCCGCCGTATGCAGTGGCTGGCAGTACTGTTAGCCGCCTGCGGCGTACTGGTACAGCTGTGGACCTTTGGATCGCTGCCAATAATCGCGCTGGGGCTGGCATTCAGCTTTGCTTTTTATGGTCTGGTACGCAAGAAAATCGCTGTCGAAGCACAAACCGGCATGCTGATCGAAACTCTGTGGCTCTTGCCCATTGCGGCCATCTATCTGTTTGGTATCGCAGACAGCCCGACCAGCCATATGGGTCAGAACCCCATGTCACTCAATCTGCTACTGATTGCTGCGGGTGTCGTGACCACTATCCCACTGCTGTGCTTTACCGGAGCGGCAACCCGTTTACGTCTGTCCACGCTGGGCTTTTTCCAGTATATCGGGCCAACGCTGATGTTCCTGCTGGCGGTAACGTTCTACGGTGAAGTGCCGGGAGCGGATAAAATGGTCACCTTCGCCTTTATCTGGGTAGCGCTGGCAATTTTCGTGATGGATGCAATTTATACGCAAAGACGGGTACGTCGGAACTGAAGAAGTGCCGGATGGAGGCTACGCCTTATCCGGCCTACGGAGATGTGCTTTTGTAGGCCGGATAAGCGAAGCGCCATCCGGCATATCATTACAGCCAGTTCTTGCGCTTAAAGTACAGATACGGCGCCAGACCTGCGAGCATCATAAAGACAATCGCGCCAGGATAACCGAAGCTCCAGTGCAGCTCTGGCATAAACTCAAAGTTCATCCCGTAGCTGGAAGCGACCAGCGTCGGCGGCAGGAACACGACAGAAACCACCGAGAAGATCTTGATGATGCGGTTCTGCTCGATGTTGATAAAGCCCATCGCCGCCTGCATCAGGAAGTTAACTTTCTGGAACAGTGATTCGTTGTGCGGCAACAGGGACTCGATATCGCGCAGGATCTCACGCGCCTGCTCCAGCTGACTACCCGGCAGACGCGCTTTGCGCACCAGGAAGTTCAGTGCGCGCTGGGTATCCATCAGACACAGACGTACCTTCCAGCCGATATCTTCCAGCTCCGCCAGCGTGGACAGCGCTTCGTCGTACTCATCACCCTGACGCCCTTCCATGATCACACGACTGAGTTTTTCCAGATCGCTATAGATGTTTTCTATTTCATCCGCCAGCTGTTCAATTTTGGTTTCGAACAAGTCGAGCAGCAGCTCATAGGCGTTGCCATCCACCATCGCCTGATTACGCGCACGCATGCGGTACAGGCGGAAAGCCGGCAGTTCGCGCTCGCGCAGAGTAAACAGGCGACCTTCGCGAATGGTAAATGCGACGGTTGAGTTACCCGCATGATCGTCGGCATCTTCATAAAAGAAGAAGGAGTGAATGTGCAGACCGTCTTCGTCTTCAAAAAAACGTGCGGATGCTTCGATGTCTTCCAGTTCAGGGCGCGTAGCCAGATTCTGGCCCAAGTCCTTTTGCACACGGTTTCGTTCTTCGTCATCCGGCTCGACTAAATCGACCCAAACCGAACTGGCCAGGTGCTCGATCTCGTCTGCCTCAAGGCGAGTTAAACGATTGTTTTCCAGTTGAAATGCGCTCAGCATGACCGGGACTCCCAATGCAAAAAATTATCGGACAGTTCGGTGGGCACACAGAAACAAATTGGGTTTCAGACCATTAAACAGCCTGACTCAGCGCGACGGGAAAAAACAGAAGGTCGCTGACAACCGCGAAGGCTATCAGCAAAAAGGGATAGCCTTAGGAGTTGATCCTGGATGACAGGATAATGAGCCAGTATCTACTGGGTGTGTCCAAGGCGAATGTCCTCTTAGCGTAATCGTGCGCGCATGTTACGCCAGCAAAATTTTGACGTCAACACGCAACGGATGGCGAAAAAGTAATAATTTCCCCTTATACAGAAAGGTTAGCAGAGGGGAATTATTTATCTATGATTTCAGAATATTAACCGACAGATAGCCGGATGGCGGCTTCGCCTTATCCGGCCTACAAATAAAAATGTACCCGGTCTGTAGGCCGGATAAGGCGCTACAGCGTCGCCATCCGGCAAAGCAGAACCGATCACACCGTTTCCAGTCTGGCGTAGGCCGCCACCAGCCATTTGATGCCCTGCCCCTGGAACGCCACCTGCAGGCGACTATGCTCACCGCTGCCTTCGAGATTGACGATAGTGCCTTCGCCAAACTTGGCATGGCGCACGCGCTGGCCAAGCTTATAACCGGTGTCGTTCTCCGCCATTGGCGTTCCCATCCGTTGATGGCTGACCGGGCGGCTGACGGTGGCACGCAGGCGAACCTCTTCCACGCACGCTTCCGGCAGTTCGCCGATAAAGCGCGATGGGCGATGGTACACCTCTTTGCCGTACAGACGGCGCGTTTCGGCATAGGTTAGTGTCAGCTTCTGCATAGCACGGGTGACGCCGACATAGGCCAGACGGCGTTCTTCTTCCAGACGACCACCTTCGTCCAGCGACATCTGGCTGGGGAACATACCTTCTTCCATCCCCACGATAAACACCTGCGGGAACTCAAGGCCTTTCGCCGAGTGCAGGGTCATCAGCTGTACCGCGTCCTGCCAGGTATCCGCCTGCCCTTCGCCCGCTTCAAGCGCGGCGTGGGAGAGAAATGCCTGCAGCGGCATTAAATCTTCATCTTCTTCGTTGTAGCTGAACTGGCGTGTTGCTGTGACCAGTTCGTCTAAGTTTTCGATACGTGTCTGGCCTTTCTCGCCTTTCTCCTGCTCGTACATCATGCGCAGGCCGGAGTCTTTCACCACCCGGTCTGTTTGCACATGCAGTGGCATATCGGCCGTTTCCTGCGCCAGGGCATCAATAAGCTCCATAAAACGCTGTAGCGCGCTGGCAGCACGACCGGCAAGGGCTTTTTCCTGTAGCAACTCACGACATGCCTGCCACAGCGTCAACTGGCGGTCACGCGAGGTCTGACGCACCACATCTAAAGTACGATCGCCAATCCCGCGGGTTGGCGTATTCACCACGCGTTCAAACGCGGCATCATCGTTGCGATTAGCGATCAAACGCAGGTAAGAGAGCGCATCTTTGATTTCCTGGCGTTCAAAGAAGCGCATACCGCCGTAAATACGGTACGGCATGCTGGCCTGTAACAACGCCTCTTCCAGTACGCGCGACTGGGCGTTGCTACGATACAGAATGGCGCATTGTTCCAGCGCGCCGCCGTTGTCCTGCCAGGTCTTGATACGGTTGACCACAAAGCGCGCTTCATCGAGTTCGTTGAATGCGCAATACAGAGAGATCGGTTCGCCGTCGACGCCGTCGGTCCACAGCTTTTTACCCAGACGCCCGTTGTTGTTTTCAATCAGGGCGTTGGCCGCGCTGAGGATGTTGTTGGTCGAACGGTAGTTCTGCTCCAGACGGATGGTTTCTGCGCCGGGGAAGTCAGTGAGGAAGCGCTGGATGTTTTCCACCTGCGCGCCGCGCCAGCCGTAAATTGACTGGTCGTCATCACCCACGATCATCACTTTACCGGTGTCACCCGCCAGCAGACGGATCCACGCGTACTGAATGTTGTTGGTATCCTGGAATTCGTCCACCAGGATATTGGTAAAGCGTTCGCGGTAGTGCTGCAGGATATGCGGCTTGTTGAGCCACAGTTCATGGGCGCGCAGCAGCAGCTCGGCGAAATCCACCAGCCCCGCGCGGTCACACGCTTCCTGGTAGGCCTGATAGACTTTCTGCCAGGTTTGCTCAACTGGGTTGCCATAGCTCTGTAAATGGTGCGGACGTAGCCCTTCGTCTTTCTGGCTGTTGATGAACCACATCGCCTGACGCGGTGGCCACTGCTTCTCATCCAGATTCATTGCTTTGATCAGGCGCTTAAGCAGACGCAACTGGTCTTCGCTGTCGAGGATCTGGAAATCCTGCGGCAGATTCGCATCCATATGGTGTGCACGCAGCAGACGGTGTGCCAGGCCATGGAACGTCCCCACCCACATACCGCCCTGGCTGGTTCCCATGATCTGACCAATACGGTGGCGCATTTCTGCCGCCGCTTTGTTGGTAAACGTCACCGCCATAATGGAGTACGGCGAGTTGTTCTCAACCGTCAGTAACCAGGCAATACGGTGCACCAGCACACGCGTTTTACCACTCCCCGCGCCCGCCAGAACCAACATGTTGCTGCGTGGCGCGGCCACCGCTTCACGCTGTTTGTCATTAAGGCTGTCGAGCAGGTAAGAAACGTCCATTGGCACCGCCGCGTAAAAGTAGGTAGGGCGGATAAGCGTAGCGCCATCCGCCAAAAAGCTGGGTATATATACAGAGTTCTGTTGGTGATTATATCAGCGAGGTCAGAGATGCCAACTGTGAAATTTCGATATGCGGCAGCAAACGGCTATCTGCAGTCTGCATCAGGTCGGCATTTTCCGGTTTGATCCAGCAAGCCTGCATACCGCAACGAATGGCACCGGCGACGTCTGTCGTCAGGTCATCACCCACATGCAGGATTTCCCCCACAGGCAGATTCAGTTTTTCCGCGGCCAGCGAGTACATATCGCTGAACGGTTTTGATCGCCCATCCGGGCCCGCACGCAGCACAAACTCAAAGTAATCCCCCAGACCAAACAGCTCTGGTTGCGCATTACCGTTGGTGATCGCCACCAGCGGCCATTTGCGAGCCAGGGCCTTTAACGTGTCATGCGTTGTCTGCGGGACGTCAATACGGCTACGCCATTTGGCGAAATTCATCATCGCCGCGTTCGCCCCCATCAGCGCCTCTGCTGTCGACAGCCCAGCTTCCAGCATAGCGCGCTCGACGGCACGATGACGCCAACGGGTAACATCGTGGTAGATTTCCGGCTCAGCGTCGCGCACAACCTGGCGTAAGCGCTGGAGGTCGCTATTTTGTAACGCGCGCAGCGCGGGATGGTAATTTTGGACAAAAGCGAGCGCTTCCTGCTCGGTGCGTGTGATAACGGGACGGTTATCGTAAAGAGTGTCATCAAGGTCAAAGGTGAGCGCAGAAATGTGCCCCAAAGGCCGGTAAAAACGCATTATTTCCCCCGTTTGGCGCGTGGATGCGCCGCATCGTACACTGAAGCCAGGTGTTGAAAATCAAGATGGGTATAGATTTGGGTCGTTGAGAGGTTGGCATGTCCCAATAACTCCTGCACACCGCGAAGATCGCCGCTCGACTCCAGCATATGTGTCGCAAAAGAGTGGCGCAATTTGTGGGGATGTACGTGGCTGTTCAGCCCCTGCTTGATACCCCATTCAGCAAAGCGTTTCTGCACGTTCCGCGCAGAGATGCGTTTGCCCAGTTTTGACAGGAACAGCGCATCTTCATCGCGGCCAAACAGTCCGCGCAGATCCAACCAGTGCTCAATCCACGTCACCGCATTGCGGCCAATCGGCAGACGGCGTTCTTTACTGCCCTTGCCCATCACCCACACTTCGCCAGTATCAAGATCGAGATGTTTAATATCCAGCCCAACCAGTTCAGACAGACGCAGCCCTGCGCCGTACATCACTTCTAACATTGCCCGGTCGCGCACTGCGAGGGGATCGTTGAGATCGATATCCAGCAGGCGATTAACATCATCAACATCAATATTTTTAGGTAAATGGCGCGGCGCTTTCGGCGCGGAAACACTTTTTGCCGGATTAGCGTTCAGCTCGCCCTGATTAACCATCCAGTCGAAGAAACTGCGCAGTGCAGACAGGCGCAACGCCAGACTGGCAGGTCCCAGCCCTTTACGGCGACTACGTACGGCAAAACTACGAACCATGAGCGCATCACACTGCTGCCAGCTTTGCAGACCGGTTTCTCCGGCTAACGCAATGATGGCATCAAGCTGACGCTGATAATTTAGCAATGTGATCGGGCTAAGCTGGCGCTCAACGCCCAGATAACGTAAAAAGCGCGTCACATCCTGAGAAAGAGGTGAATCGGTCATACGCGTTCAATCCAACGCTCCAGCAGTTCCGGCAACATCAGCGAAATTTCCTGCAATAACTGCGTGCCCTGCCCCTGCTGGTAATGATTGGCATCACGGCTACTGAACAACATGACACCAAGTGAGCCATCTTGCCCCAACATCGACATTGCCACCGAGCCGATGGCTTTCGCTTCCGGCATCATGATTAACAGTTCCGGGCCGTGGAGTGGTCCAAGGTAGTGCTGTGACTGACCAAGACGCTGAATGCGCAGCGGTTCAAAAGCCTGACGGCTTAATGCCAGATGGGTAAATTTCGAGGGAGCACCAAGTCGCCAGCGATCCGGAAACAGACGAACCGTCGCTCCCGCCAGTCCTAACTCACGCGCCCAGCGATGAAGTCGCATCAGCATGTCATCGAGACTGTTCGCGGACACCAGTCGTCCTTGCAGATTTAACAGTCGATAGAACAGGCTTTCGTTGGCATTCGCTTGTTCCATCAACAACGCCATGTTCTCTTCCAGCACGTTGATATGATTACGTGCCCGAGCCATATGCCATTCAACTAAAGAGACCGTGCCCCGCACCGGGTGCGGGACGCGCATCGCTTCAACCGCTTGAGCATTACGGATAAAAAACTCAGGATTACGTTGCAGATAATCGACGACCGCCCGGTCGTCCAGTTCCATGAGCGTTTCCTGTAGTTCTTCCCCTGGTTGCTTCATAAGTGAATAAATCCGTCGTAGACATGTGCCGCCGGGCCAGTCATATATAACGGATGACCCGGACCTTTCCAGGCGATATCAAGTCGACCGCCCGGTAATTCCACCCTCACTTCATCTGCCAGCAGGCCCTGCTGAATACCGACAGCGACAGCCGCACACGCGCCGCTGCCACAAGCCTGCGTTTCACCTGCGCCACGCTCATAAACACGCAGTCGGATATGCTCACGTTTGACCACTTGCATAAAGCCGATATTGGCGCGCTCAGGGAAGCGTTCATGGCTTTCCAGAACCGGCCCCAGAGTTTCCACCGTGGCCGTATCAACATCATCAACCTGAATCACGCAATGCGGATTCCCCATTGAAACCACGCCGCACAATACTGTCTGCTCGGCCACTCGCATAATATAGGTCTTCTCTGCTTTATTGGCACGAAAAGGGACCTGCGAGGGTTCAAAGTTGGGTTCTCCCATGTTGACCCGCACCAGCTCATCGTCCGTTACGCTTAATACCATGCGGCCATTCGCGGTACTGACACGAATATCACGCTTATTCGTCAACCCTTTCAGGCGCACAAAACGGGCAAAGCAACGAGCGCCATTTCCACACTGCGAGACTTCACTGCCATCAGCATTGAAAATGCGGTAATGGAAATCCAGCTCCGGATCGTAAGGCGGCTCGACGACCAGTAATTGATCGAACCCAACACCCAGATGCCTGTCAGACAAACGACGGATCAGCTCGGGTGAGAAAAAGACATTCTGCGTTACCGCGTCGACGACCATAAAATCGTTGCCAAGGCCATGCATTTTAGAGAATTGCATTGTTTACTCCGTTCACGCGGGTACAGAAACTTACCGTCAGTAATTCACCTGAGAAGGTCCATCACTGATTCCACGATCGTTTTTATCCGGCGTCGTAGATTGTGCTGGCGACTGAATGCTCTTCGTCGGAGGCGGCGCGTTTTTGTCTGCTGGCGGGAAATAGAGAGGTCCCTTCAGACCACAGCCCGTCAGGCTGAACAGTGTAAAAAGTACAGCGAGTGCCTGAAACACGTTTTTCATTATGGATTGCCTGTAAGTTCATGCTTTCTGTTTTCTATCATCGCAGGAGAAGGCGTAAAAGCAAGAGTTTGGCTAAAAACTGCAACGTGATTTATTCCGCGTTATACTGCGACCATCACGAAAAACAGGATAAAAAAATGAACGACAGTGAATTTCATCGCCTTGCCGACACCCTGTGGATGACCATTGAAGAGCGTCTGGACGACTGGGACGGCGACAGCGATATCGATTGTGAGATCAACGGTGGCGTACTGACTATCAGCTTCGAAAATGGCAGCAAAATTATCATTAACCGTCAGGAACCGCTGCACCAGGTATGGTTGGCCACTAAACAGGGCGGTTACCATTTTGACCTGAAAGGCGACGAGTGGATTTGCGACCGCAGCGGCGAAACGTTCTGGGATCTGCTGGAACAGGCTGCTACGCTGCAGGCGGGTGAAGAGGTGAGCTTCCGTTAAGTTTTAGTGCCGGATGCGCTTCGCTTATCCGGCCTACTCTGGCCCGATAAGCGTCATGCATCCGGGAAAGTTAACTCACGAGAAATACTGCTGCAACAGCGGCGTGTCGTTATCCTGACTGGTTTGTGGGACTGGACTAATCGGCTGGGTGCGGAACGGGATCACCTGCGCGCGCCCGTCAGTTTTCACAATCTGATAAAACTGCGGCAGGTTAAAGTTGATAAAACTGGAGCCGTAAGTGAAGCGATCGTGCGACGATGAATAGAAGCGGCTGACATCCCGCACCAGCTCTTCTTTACTGCCTTCACAGTGGTGATACACCTCGACACGGTTACTCTCGTCCAGAATGTAGATGTTAAAGCCCTGCTCATCACCCGTCTCTTCAAAAAAGAACTGAATGATCCCTTCGCTGGCAAAACCGTCCACCACCGACGGCAATTTCACATGGTTGGTCTCAACCTGAACGGAAAGACCGTGCAATTTGTTGTGCGAAATCGCGCCATAGAATTCAATGGCGTTTTCCAGTTTCTGCACCGAGACGTTTAGACGTTCGAAGAACAGGCCCCACGTCTGACCGGAAACACGCAGCGCTTTGAAGCGCCCAGTTTCCTGGCGCGTACTGGACAGGCGCAGTTCGATGCACTCAGACACCAGTTGCTGGACACGCGTGCGGATTAAACCACGCAAATGCTGGCTGTAACAGAACACGTCAACGCTATCCGGTGGCGCGGCATCCTGATGCATTTTGCCCAGAATCGTTTTTAACGCTTCAATCATCGCCTGCTCGCCGTTGAAGTGCAGGGTTCGCACTTCATTCCACGAGTTGCGATACAGCAGATCTACGCTACCCACCAGACAATTTTGCTCTTCGCCAAAGCTAAAGACATCCAGCTTACGGAAATCAAAATGCACGACCTGATTGCGGAACGCCGCCGTCGGGTCATATTCGAGGTTGACGATAATTGCCAGATGGCGAATTTCGCACGGGCTGTACAGCGCTTTCGGCGTTGGTGCCGGCAGACGCAGCGGGAAGTGGTGCGAGACATCGGCGACCATCTCCTGCAGCTTCGGCAAGTCGACAATACCGTTACCCTTAATAAACAAATGCGTACGCGATGTCAGCAGGCCGTTAAACCATGCCCACGCCACCAGCTTATTGAGATAGCGGTTATATTCCAGCGGCTGATGGCTGATGATCGAATCCATGTTAGGTGCGCGGTTGTAGAGATACCAACCCGAACGGTTGGCGCGACCTGGCGGCACGTGGATAAAGGTCAGATTGGGTTCTGAGAGATCCGGTGAGATCTGCGGGTTCACCAGCGTCACTTTGCCGGGCAAGGCTTCAAATGCGGCATACAGCTTACGGGTCAGCACGCCAATATCCTGCGGACTGGCGCTGACGCTAAGATTGTTGCGGCGCGCAAAACGAATCAAATTACGATAGCTCTGCATCATTGCATCGAGCAGTTCGTTGTGCGCTTCGCGTACCTGGTCAATTTTCCAGTTAGCGCGGTTATCCAGCATTGTCAGGCGGGCTTCATCCCAACCCCACTCTTGTACTAACTGACTTAACACTTCACGACGCCAGCCCACACAGGCGCGTTCACGGCTCAGTTTCTCACAGACTTTTAAGTAGAAACATCGACGCACTAAATCAAGACGTGTTGGATCCTCAATCGCAGTGAGGTACTCGGTTACACGTTCCAACATCATGCAGTATGGGTCGAGACCAAAAGAGACAATCTCGCCGTCGTGCAGGCGCTGTTTAATGTCTTTCGCCAACAGGCGTGGATTGGGGTATTCCCAGGAATAGGCTTCCAGCAGCAGCGTTTTCAGCACCGCTTTGTACGGGGAATCGATACTCTTGTACAACTGCCAGAGGCTGGCACCAAAGTACTCTTCGGCGGAAAGCGAACTGAGTCCACCCAGATCCAGCCATTCGTTTGGCGTTAACACCCCCTGCGCGTAGAGCGTCATGACGTAATCGTCGTAATGCTCTTCTTCATCGCCAGGCACCATATTCCACAGAATACGCTTACCTGCGAGGCGCACAGCGGTGCGATAGAATTCATCAAGCAGCAGAATATGCTGCGTCGAGCCACAGTCTTCACCACCCAGACTGCCGCTTTCATTATGGCGGAAACGGTTTTCATCAATCAGGAAGAAACTGACTTCCACGCCCAGCGAGGCGGCCCAACTTTCCAGCAGGCTGCATTTACGTTGCAGCAACTGCCGCTCTTCGCTATCCAGCCAGGATTGATGGCAGACCCAAATATCGAGGTCAGAGGAACAGCTTTGCCCTACGGAAGAGGTGCTGCCCATAGAGTAAACGCCGGTGATCGGCAGTTCGCCCTTTGGAGGGTCCTGCGGTGACATACCGCGGTACAGTTCCAGCTCATTCAGGTAGTGGCGTTGGGTTTCATCAGGCGTGTAAAAGCATATGCCTTTGGGAACGTTACCATCGAGGTAACCCGGCATCAGTGGGTGGTGGTAGTGCAATAATGTCGGCAGCAGACTGTATACCTGCTGGAAGGCAGGTCCCATGGCAGCAAGCGCGCGATCCACACGCAGTTGATTTATGGCATCCAGTCTCTGTTTCAGAGTCTCAATATAGAGGTACAAGACGTATCGCCTGATGTTGCTATCCATCATGTTGTCGATTGCTGCGGCGCAAGCGCTCATCAACAATCTTCAGCAATTCGGATAAACCGTATGTCAAAAATAACCGTTACCGTTTTTTCACCCCTATTTTTTTAGGGAGTACAGCCGAAAAAATGGTCTAAAACGTGATCAATTTAACACCTTGCTCATTGACCGTAAAGAAAGATGCGCTACATACAAGTGTAGCACCGTTCGTTACGTGTAAATTCCTTCATACGGTCGGGAGGTTTCTCGTCATTAATCACTGCCAGTGATGATGCAGCGCCTTTTCCTCTCACTTACGTTTGAGCGTAACGCTGACATCCCTTTGATAAGGATGTTAGGATGGTCAATGATTGATAATGACGGTAACAAGCATGTTAGACAATGTTTTGAGAATTGCCACACGCCAAAGCCCCCTTGCGCTCTGGCAGGCACATTATGTCAAAGACGCCTTAATGGCAAACCACCCCGGTCTGGTCGTTGAACTGGTTCCCATGGTGACCCGTGGCGACGTGATTCTGGATACCCCACTGGCAAAAGTCGGGGGTAAGGGCTTGTTTGTTAAAGAGTTGGAAGTCGCGCTACTGGAAAAACGCGCAGATATCGCCGTGCATTCCATGAAGGATGTGCCGGTCGAATTTCCTGAAGGTCTTGGGCTGGTCACTATTTGCGAGCGTGAAGATCCGCGTGATGCTTTCGTCTCAAATAAATACAACACGCTGGATGAGCTGCCAGCAGGGAGCATCGTTGGAACGTCCAGCTTACGTCGCCAGTGCCAATTGGCAAAACAGCGCCCGGATCTCATCATCCGCTCGCTGCGCGGCAACGTAGGTACTCGCCTGAGTAAACTGGACAACGGTGACTACGACGCCATTATTCTGGCCGTCGCTGGATTAAAACGCTTAGGGCTGGAGTCACGAATCCGCGCAGCACTGGCACCAGAAGTGTCTCTGCCTGCGGTCGGACAAGGCGCTGTGGGTATCGAATGTCGACTCGACGATCAGCGCACTCAGGCACTGTTAGCGCCACTCAACCATGAAGAAACAGCCCTGCGCGTAAAAGCAGAACGCGCCATGAACACCCGCCTCGAAGGGGGATGTCAGGTTCCTATCGGCAGCTATGCGGAACTCATCAACGGTGAGATTTGGCTACGCGCGTTAGTCGGTGCGCCAGATGGTTCACAGATGGTATGTGGAGAACGTCGTGGCGCTGCGCAGGATGCGGAAAAAATGGGTATATCTCTGGCAGAAGAACTGCTGGAAAACGGTGCACGCGCCATTCTGGCTGAAGTTTATAACGGAGATGCCCCCGCATGAGTATTCTGGTCACCCGCCCATCTCCCGCAGGGGAAGAGTTAGTGAGCCGTCTGCGCACACTGGGGCAGGTGGCCTGGAGTTTTCCGCTTATTGAGTTCGCGCCGGGCCGGGAACTGCCAACGCTGGCTCCCCGTCTTTCGGCGCTCACCGAAAACGATCTGGTTTTTGCTCTCTCACAGCACGCCGTGACCTTTGCCGATGCTCAACTTCAGCGGCAAGGGGTAAGTTGGTCCACTCTCCCGCGCTATTTTGCCATCGGCCGTACAACGGCGCTGGCGTTGCACACCGTGAGCGGATGCAATATTCACTATCCGTTGGATCGGGAAATTAGCGAAGTCTTGCTACAATTACCTGAATTACAAAATATTGCGGGAAAACGCGCGCTGATTTTACGTGGCAACGGCGGTCGGGAGTTGATCGGTGAAACCCTGATAACGCGCGGAGCCGATGTTGATTTTTGTGAATGTTATCAACGCAGTGCAAAACATTACGATGGTGCAGAGGAAGCGATGCGCTGGCAATCACGCGGTGTGAAAACAGTGGTTGTCACCAGCGGAGAGATGCTACAGCAGCTCTGGGCGCTTATTCCGCAGTGGTATCGTGAGCACTGGTTACTACGCTGTCGGCTGCTGGTCGTCAGTGAGCGTCTGGCGAACCTCGCCCGGGAACTGGGCTGGCAAGATATTAAGGTCGCTGATAACGCCGACAACGATGCGCTACTACGCGCATTACAATAACTCTCATAATGGGATGCCATAATGACGGAACAAGAAAAAACCTCCGCCGTGGTTGAAGAGACCAGGGAGGCCGTGGACACCACATCACAGCCAGTCAACAACACTGAAAAAAAGAGTAAGAACAGTACCGCACTGATTCTGAGCGCTGTGGCGATTGCTATTGCGCTGGCGGCAGGCGTGGGGCTGTATGGCTGGGGGAAGCAGCAGGCCACTACGCAGACAGCAACCAGTGATGCGCTGGCAAACCAGCTCATGGCGCTGCAAAAAGCGCAAGAAACCCAAAAGACTGAGCTGGAAGGCATTATTAAGCAGCAGGCAACACAGCTGGATGAAGCCAATCGCCAGCAGACTGCGCTGGCCAAACAGCTTGATGAGGTTCAGCAAAAAATCGCCACTATCTCCGGAAGCGATGCCAAAACCTGGCTGCTGGCGCAGGCCGATTTTCTGGTGAAACTGGCGGGGCGTAAATTATGGAGCGATCAGGACGTTACCACCGCCGCAGCGTTGCTGAAAAGCGCCGACGCCAGCCTGGCTGACATGAATGACCCCAGTTTAATTGCCGCTCGTCGCGCGATTACCGACGATATCGCCAGCCTCTCTGCGGTAACTCAGGTCGACTATGACGGCATTATCCTCAAGGTAAACCAGCTCGCTAACCAAATTGATAACCTGCGTCTGGCTGATAACGATACCGATGATTCACCGATGGATTCGGACAGCAGCGAGCTTTCCAGCTCCATTAGCGAATGGCGCGTCAATCTACAAAAAAGCTGGCAGAACTTTATGGACAGCTTTATCACCATTCGCCGTCGTGATGAAACCGCCGTCCCGCTACTGGCGCCAAACCAGGATGTTTACTTACGTGAGAACATCCGCTCACGCCTGCTCGTAGCGGCGCAAGCCGTTCCTCGCCATCAGGAAGAAACATACCGCCAGGCGCTGGAAAATGTCTCCACGTGGGTTCGCGCCTATTACGACACTGACGATGCAGCGACAAAAGCGTTCCTTGAAGAGGTCGATCAACTGAGCCAGCAAAGCATCAGCATGGACGTACCGGAAACACTTCAGAGCCAGGCTGTTCTTGAGAAGCTAATGCAGACTCGCGTGCGTAATTTGCTGGCCCAGCCATCCACATCACCGGCTGAAGCCGCACCTGCACCAGTACCTCAGGCAGATGCTCCGGCAACCGCGCCGCAGGGAGAATAATGATGCTAAAAGTATTATTACTCTTTGTGCTGTTGATCGCCGGGATCGTCGTTGGTCCGATGATTGCTGGTCATCAGGGTTATGTTCTGATCCAGACGGATAACTACAACATCGAAACCAGCGTGACAGGTCTGGTGATCATTCTGATCGTCGCAATGGTTATTCTTTTTGCGATTGAGTGGCTGCTGCGCCGTATATTCCGTACGGGTGCGCATACCCGCGGCTGGTTTGTGGGGCGTAAACGCCGTCGTGCGCGCAAGCAGACCGAGCAGGCGCTGCTTAAACTGGCAGAAGGCGACTATCAGCAGGTTGAAAAGCTGATGTCAAAAAATGCCGATCACGCAGAACAACCGGTGGTGAATTACCTTCTGGCGGCAGAAGCGGCTCAGCAGCGTGGTGATGAAGCTCGCGCTAATCAACACCTTGAACGCGCAGCCGAACTCGCCGGAAATGATACGATCCCGGTCGAAATCGCCCGTGTTCGTTTGCAGCTGGCCCGTAATGAAAACCATGCCGCACGCCACAGTGTAGACAAACTGCTGGAAGTGACGCCACGCCATCCGGAAGTCTTGCGCCTGGCTGAACAGGCTTACATTCGCACCGGTGCGTGGAGTTCTTTGCTGGATATCATTCCATCAATGGCGAAGGCGCATGTGGGTGATGAAGAACACCGTGCGATGCTGGAACAGCAGGCATGGGTGGGTCTGATGGATCAGGTTCGCGCCGATCAGGGCAGCGAGGGATTACGCGCATGGTGGAAAAACCAGAGCCGTAAGACTCGTCAGCAGGTTGCCCTACAGGTGGCGATGGCAGAACATCTGATTGAGTGTGACGATCACGATACGGCACAGCAAATCATCATCGATGGTCTGAAACGTCAGTATGACGACCGCCTGGTGCTGCCGATCCCACGTCTGAAAACCAACAACCCGGAACAGATAGAAAAAGTGCTGCGCCAGCAAATTAAAGTGGTGGGCGACCGCCCACTGCTGTGGAGTACGCTTGGTCAGTCATTGATGAAGCACGGTGAATGGCAGGAAGCTACGCTCGCCTTCCGTGCCGCGCTTAAACAACGCCCGGATGCATACGACTACGCCTGGCTTGCTGACGCGCTGGACAGACTACATCAGCCGGAAGAGGCCGCAACAATGCGTCGTGATGGCCTGATGTTGACGCTGCAGAACAACAATCCCCCGCAGTAATTCCCCCTTGCCCGGTGGCGCTTCGCCTACCGGGCCTACCGCATACACAAAATCATTCCGGACGGATATGCATAAAAAAACGCCCGCTCTTTTGGAGCAGGCGCTAAACAGGTCTGTATGACAACATAAATGGGTGCTTCACTCAACGTTATGTCCATGGTGTTTGATGAAGCTAAAGCGACATCTGTCAGTGGACGATAAGCACCGTAAACGGCTCTGCATCATTCCTGAGTTTATGAGGCCTGATGGCGAACATAAGAGATGGAATGAGCATCTACACGCATATTATTACACAGCGTCTGTGGTGATTGCACTGTAAAAACCAGGGATTGCGGCTTTTTAAGACTTCATGACATTTGGGGGAGAAGAGGTACAAAAGTGAGGAACAGAAAACAAAAAACCCCGCCGAAGCGGGGTTCAAAATTGGTCGGCGAGAGAGGATTCGAACCTCCGACCCACTGGTCCCAAACCAGTTGCGCTACCAAGCTGCGCTACTCGCCGTTTTACTGCTTTTTGAATTTTTAGTTCAATTCTTTAAGTCGTGGTGCGAGGGGGGGGACTTGAACCCCCACGTCCGTAAGAACACTAACACCTGAAGCTAGCGCGTCTACCAATTCCGCCACCTTCGCATTTCACAACTTTAAATTAATGGGGTGGCTAATGGGATTCGAACCCACGACAACTGGAATCACAATCCAGGGCTCTACCAACTGAGCTATAGCCACCACTGCAAATCTTTTACGCGGTATTAAAACCACCGCAGCTCTGGCACCCTACTAAATGGTGCGCCCGACAGGATTCGAACCTGAGACCTCTGCCTCCGGAGGGCAGCGCTCTATCCAGCTGAGCTACGGGCGCTTAGCGCCGTTGCGGGGCTGGATATTACGGAGGTCTCGGTCTGCTGTCTAGTGCTTTTTTAAAATAAATTATCGTTTGGTCACGCTTTGTGCGTTTTGTCGCTTATTCCTCCAGTTTTTGGGCTACACCATGGCGATTCAGGCCAAAAACCTTATAAATGAGCGTTACTGCCAACAGGAAGCCAATGCCAACAAAAAGCGACATTCGGGTATCTTCATTAAAGTACATCCCAATTAATACGCAAATCAGGAATGCCATCGTCAAATAATTCGCCCACGGGAACAGAATGGAACGGAACGGATGGCTGGCTATCGCTTCCTTATGTGCCTGACGGAAACGCAACTGGCTAATCAGGATCACAAACCACGGAACCATGCCCGGCAACACGCTGGCGCTATAGACATAAACGAACACCCGCTGCGGATTGGGAATGATGTAGTTCAGGCACGAGCCAATCAGCAGGATCACGATAGAAATCGCCACACCAGCGACTGGCACTCCGTGACGAGAGACTTTTCCGACGGCGGCAGGTAATTGGCGGTTCTTTGCCAGCGCATAGAGCATACGGCCACAGCTGTACATCCCGCTGTTACAGCCAGATAGCGCGGCCGTCAGGACCACAAAGTTGATAATCCCAGCGGCTGCCGTAATACCAATCTTGGCAAAAGTGAGAACGAACGGGCTGCCGTTACTACCAATCTCATTCCACGGGAAGATAGTGACGATAACAAAAATCGCACCTACGTAGAAAATCAGAATGCGCCACAGAACCTTACCCACGGCGCTACGTAGCGTGACCTGCGGGTTTTTAGCCTCACCAGCCGTGATGCCGATAAGCTCCACGCCCTGATAGGAAGCAACAACAATACACAGTGCTGTCAGGAACCCTTTCCAGCCCCCCGCGAAGAAGCCGCCATGCTCGGTCAAATTGCCAAAGCCAATCGCCTGACCACCATTACCAAAACCGAAGAAAATAACCCCTACGCCAATGACAATCATCACAATGATGGTGGTCACTTTAATCATGGCAAACCAGAATTCGATTTCACCATACAAGCGAACTGCTGCCAGGTTTGCCAGCGCTACCAGACCCACCGCAATCAACGCGGGTATCCATTGCGCCATTTCCGGGAACCAGAACTGCACGTAGACCCCAATGGCGGTAATCTCCGAGATCCCCACCGCCATCCACATAAACCAATATGACCATGCGGTAAGATAGCCAAAGAAGGGGCTCATATAACGGTGAGCGTAAACGGCGAATGAGCCAGTGACCGGCTCCAGGAACAACATCTCCCCCATGGAACGCATGATGAAGAAGACGAACAGCCCAGCGACGATATACGCCAGCAGAACCGATGGTCCAGCCCATTTCAGGGTACTGGCAGCCCCCATAAACAGTCCGACACCAATGGTCCCCCCAAGGGCTATCAATTCGATATGACGAGCCTCCAGCCCACGCTGTAGCTCAGATTTATTCTCTGCCATAGATCCTCTTGTTGTGATTGCATTGTTTCCGGTATTTCCGGTTATCGTTATGGGTACATCGTTTTTTTTGCCATAACAGGCCATTCAGCACCGACCGCTTACGGTTGGCACCAAAAACACCACGGCACTGCAATGATTGTTGCGAATGGTTTCTTAAAATCGTCTAAATGGCAATTAAAGCATTCAAAAAATGAATAGATTGTGCGAGAAAGCAGCGATTATGTTGTGAATAAGTAGCGCGTTTAGCATAACGCGCTACTGAACAACGCAGAGGTGATGTCAGAGATTGCCGGTATAGTGCCAGCGGAGATAACGTAATAAACGAAGTTGGCGGGTGATACGACTCGGTTGCAGCAGCAAGCGATACAGCCACTCCAATCCCAGGCTCTGCCAGAATTTGGGCGCGCGCTTTACGTGCCCGGTAAACACATCGTAGGTGCCACCCACCCCCATATACAGCGCATGCGGATGGACCTGGCGGCAATCACGCATAAAAATTTCTTGTTTCGGCGATCCCATCGCCACGGTAACAAGCTGTGCGCCGCTGGCATGAATACGCTCAAACAGCGCCTGACGCTGATCGGCGGTAAAATAGCCGTCCTGACTGCCAACAATATTGACGTGCCATTGTGCACGCAGTTTTGCCTCTGTTTGTGTCAGAACATCAGGCTTACCGCCAACCAGGAATACGGGCGTTCCTTCCTTCCCTGCGCGTGCCATCAGCGCTTCCCAGAGATCGGCCCCCGCCACACGTGATACCTGAGCCTGCGGGAATTTTTTACACACGGAACGCACCACGCTGATCCCATCCGCATATTTAAACTCAGCGGCCTCGATCAACGTCCGAACCTCTGGGTTATCTTCCGCTGTCAGCATTTTCTCGGCGTTAATCGCTACCAGCGTCCCCTGCCTGAGGCGTCCCTCAGCAAACAGGTAATTCAGCGCATGCTGCATATCGCGCCAGCCAATCAGTTCTAATCCGCGCAGTGAATACAGCGGCGCAGTTGTGTTATCTGTCATTACGATCCTTCAACCTGTGTCCGGGGCACCGACTTTATTCGTTTATGGATGAGTCCCGCACTATCAAACAGCCAGTACAACAATTTTGCCACCAACAGACAGACGCCGAAAATCACGAGGAAAAAGACAACTCGCGAGACAAACGAATCTAACCCTTCACGTGCCAAAACGATCATATTAAAAATGGCGCCGAAACAGAAACTGTGCAAAATCGCTGACTTATAGCGATTAGTCTCCCGGTTACCTAATTCATACAACCAGTCGAACCATTTAATAATTAGGCCGACCACAATCGCACCTAACGGTATAAACAAGGCACCGCCCATCACCACCAGCGAACCAATCAGCGTCGGGGAGATAGCCAGGCCCGAGTGGTTGTTCAGCACTTCCCAGGTAAAATAGTTCGCGGAATTGAGCACAATGCTCGGTCGGCCCGGCCACAGCCAGGACGGTATAAAGACGTAGAAATCACGGACGATCGGCGCCAGCCCCTGAAACTCAATATTGTGGTAATTTTGCAGCAATAGCGCCAAATTCTCCCACGGCGAGAAGGTATCGCGCGTGAGGTACAGGAAAGTATAGAACGCCTCATCACCGCTGACGTTCATCCCGTAGCGCTTCAGCGCCAGCCAGAACATCCCGACAATACCCAGTACACCCGCGGCGACCAGCATCCATAGTGAAATCCAGCCACGAATAATGCCGATAAACAGGAAAATGGCAAACGCGATAATAATATTGGCGCGGGTTCCGCCAACAATCATGTACGTCAGCAAACCAAATGCAACGGTACTTACCAGGAAGAACAACCACGCTTTGCTGTCCTGACGCAGGAAGTAGACCACCAGCATCGCCGGAATGAAGAAGTAGAAGAAGCGTTTCAGAGCCACCCCGGAGACTTCACTGGAGAAAATCTGGCTATAGGATTGCAGCCTGAATAGCAGGAAACCGTTGTGCATAAAGAAAATGCCCACGCTCACCAGCGCAATCGCCATCAGGATAATCCAGGTCAAATGTGCTTCAACGCGATTGATCGTAAACAGCGGTCTGCGCGTTCTCTCCGGGCTCCGTTTACGCAGGCGTGTTTTATAGGTCACATAGTACACTGCGTAGAAACAGGCAGCAGACAGCAACGCCTGCAGCAGAATTTCCGGTGGGGCCACCGCCACATCAAAGCGAAAGACCAGCACGCTGGTCAACGGGAAACCAAAGAAAAACGTCAATAAAAACAGCAATGAAAAGAAGACATTGAAGTTAAACCGCACGCGTCGGAATTCAAACCAGGTCAGCGTGGCGATAAACAAAGTAGAGAGTAGCCACACCACCAGCAGACCGCTGAATTGCATCAGACTCATACGGTTTCTCCTGAGGCAATGCGCAGCGCGTTATGCCACGGTTGCAGATAATTCGGGCTAAAGAAAGTAATTGCACTTTTATCAACCGATGCCAGCTGGCGCTGCGCTTCGCGTACAATACCTTCATTGAGTACATCTGTCGTAAACAGAACCGGGATATTTTGCTCTGCCATATCCTGCCAGAATGGGTTTTCACGGTTGAGCACGCACGGAATCCCCGCCTGAATCAGCAGACACAATGTACCAATCCCCTGTTGACGGGCAAAAATAAAGTAACCCAGATCGCACTGACGCAGTAGCGCCAGATAGTCATCAAACTCCAGCTTTTCGCTGAGAATTTGCAGATTATCGGCGCTAAATAACGCCAGACCTGCCTGGCGTACTTCATCAATATAGCCTGCATTATTTGCCGGGTAACCCATTGGCACAATCACATTCACCGTATCACCAAACTGCTGATGAACAGCGCGTAGCGCGGCTACATGCTCATTACTGCGATCGCCAGAGTTTCCGACCAGGATCGTCATTTTCCCGCGTCGCAGGCGCTCATTACTCATATTGTTCAGCGATGGATCCATACGCGTTGGGAAATAGAGCAATTCCCCACGTACACGCGGATGCTGCTCAGCGAAATAGCTCAGATCTCCTCGCGTGGCAAAGACACATCCCACGCGGTTTTGCGCTATTCGACGAATTGGGTAAAACAGACGGAATTTCAGCCCACTGGAGACTTCATACAGATCGGCACCCCAAATATGCCAGTAAAACTGCTCAGGTTTAATGCCCCCGCTCAGCAATGCCAGCCACAGGCTAGTATTGAACTGCCCATGAAAGAAGAAACGCTGCTGGCGATCCATCTTAGCTTTGGCGATAACGGCCTCTGCCAGCGCCTTTTTTCCGCCGTAGAAACTCAGTGATAACGCCGGGTAGCTCTCGCTTAATCCCGTATCCTGACCAGCAACCATAAACACGCGCGCGTGCTCACTTGTTACAGCCAACGCGTCGTTGAAGAACCGCAGCACGGTTTGGTTATGGTGAGGGATATCCGATCCCAGAACGTGAATCAGTACAGTCATACCCGCCTACGCCAGAGTAAAAACACGCCACAACAAAGAGAAAAATAGACGATGTACGTTGCCATATAGGCCTGTGCCGCGCCGAGAGCACCGTGCGCGGGGATCAACCAGTGGGCAAATGCCGTCAACAAAATGAACTGGCTAATCTCGGCCAGAATATAAAACCGCAGCGAGGCCTTCGCGATCACCAGATAGCCAAATACGTAGGCACCTACTTTCAGAACATCCCCCACCAATTGCCAGGCAAATAAATCACGCATAGCGGTGAATTTAGCGGAGAAAAGCAGCCAGATAGCAAAATCACGTAACAGCCAGACGGTAAAACTCGCGGCGGCAACTGCCGGCAATACAAATTTCAGCGACTTGATAACTTCACGCGTGATGTCGCGCTTTTCAGTCAGGCGAGACAGTGTTGGCAGTAGGTACACACTGAATGAAGCAGTAATAAATTGCAGGTACGCATCAGAGATACTGCTCACCCCCTGCCAGATCCCCACGTCATCCCAGCTGTATTGCGCCGCCAATAGGTTTCGCATCATCACATACGCCACTGGTAGCGTCACAGAGGTAATGAGCGCCATCAACGTAAACTTGCTGAGTTGCCCTGCCAGGCCGTTATCCCAGGAAGGTTTCAGGTATTGCACAGGGAGGGTTCCACGCTTGATCAGCATAAGCATGGCGGGCACCACCACCAGCGCCGGCACCAGCGCCAGCCCCAACAAGGCACCTTCGTATCCGCCCAACCGATAGCAGCCGTAGTAGGCCACGACGCCGACCAGGCTGCCAATAATCAGCGATAGCGCATTACCTGCGGCATCACGGAATCCTTTCATCAACGCCAGCAACAGGTTTGCCCAGGCAATCCCCATCTGTACCAGCGCAACCAGGCGCACCAATCCCTGAAAATGCGTATGGCCAAACAATCCCTGACTGATGGGCGCTGCTGCCAGCAAAAAAATCGCCGCCATCAGCGTAGAGAATCCCAGCACCATTGCGGATGATGTCCCCACCACCTTACGCAACCGCGCCGGATCATCATGGTGCTGCGCAACGTATTTCGTGACGCCGTTGAAAATCCCAGCGCCCGCCAACACGCCAAGCACGGTGACCATCTGGCGGAAGTTTCCCGCCTGGCCCACACCCGCAGGGCCGAAAGAGACCGCCAGCAGTTTTACCACCAACAAACCCGCACCAATTTTTACCAGCGTACTGGTAGCCGTCCACAAGGACGCTTTAGCCAGCGACATATCAGGAAAAGTAGTTGAGTAAGGTCGTAATCACTGTGCGCTGGTTAACCGGCGACAGGTTGTAAAACAGCGGCAGACGCAACAAACGTTCACTTTCTTTGGTGGTGTAACGATCGACTCCGGAAAACACACCAAATTTATCGCCAGCCGGACAATCATGCAGCGGAATATAATGGAATACCGCCATAATTTCGGCTTCTTTCAGGAAGTTAATCAACGCCGTGCGATCATCAATATCACGCAGCTTGATATAAAACATATGGGCATTCTGCGCACAACCTTCCGGGATGACGGGTAAATCAATGCGCCCGGCGCGCGCCAGCGGTTCGAGGGCATCATAATAATTCTGCCACAGTACCAGTCGCTGATGATTAATACGCTCTGCCGCTTCCAGTTGCGCCCACAGATAGGCAGCCTGGAGATCGGACATCAAATAACTGGAGCCAATGTCACGCCAGGTATATTTATCAACCTGACCGCGGAAAAATTGACTGCGATTCGTCCCTTTTTCACGGATGATTTCTGCACGTTCAACTAATTTACGGTCGTTGATCAGCGTCGCCCCGCCTTCACCGCCTGCGGTATAGTTTTTGGTCTCATGGAAGCTAAAGCAGCCAATATGCCCAATGGTCCCCAGCGCACGGCCTTTGTAGGTCGACATTACGCCCTGAGCAGCATCTTCCACCACGAACAGGTTGTACTGTGACGCCAACGCCATAATGGTATCCATTTCACAGGCAACCCCGGCGTAGTGCACCGGCACGATAGCGCGGGTTTTCTCAGTAATCGCCGCTTCAATCAGCGTTTCATCAATGTTCATGGTATCCGGGTGGATATCGACAAAGACGATTTTTGCGCCACGCAGCACGAATGCATTCGCGGTAGATACAAATGTGTAGCTGGGCATGATGACTTCATCGCCGGGCTGGATGTCCAGCAATAATGCCGCCATCTCCAGTGACGCGGTACAGGATGGCGTCAGCAGCACTTTCTCACTGCCAAAATGCTGCTCCAGCCATTGCTGGCAACGACGGGTAAAACCGCCATCGCCACACAGCTTACCGCTGCTCATCGCTGACTGCATGTATTCAAGCTCGGTTCCCACCACCGGCGGCGCATTAAATGGAATCATTTTGTCACCTGTATAACCAGTACGCGGTGCTTTCCACATTTGCACCACTCTGTATATAACGTTTAAGCGCGGCGGTGTTGCCCATCTGGGTCGCCACCCGCAATGTTGTTTTACCGCGAGCCAGCGCCCAGCAAAGCGCAGCTTGCATGAGTTCTGCGCCCGCACCACGACCAGCCAGCAGGCCAATTCGTGCATCAGTATCATTGACGTCACGTAGTGAGACATAACCGCGAATCCCACCAGTCTGTGTGCGAAAAATGAGGCACTGATGATCGAACGTGCCCAGCACAGCGTTTTCTATCCACTGTGCATAAAAACGCGCACTGGCCTCCACGGGATACCACGGTGCGCGGAAACGACTTTGGGCGAACGCCTCTCCCGCCAGTTGACGCAGTAGCGGAATATCCGCAGCTTGTGCCACCTGAGCACCGGGATTTTCACGGGCGCACGTAACCGGCAGAACAAAGTCCATTTCACCTTCTACCAGTGAAAAACCCAACTGCTGTAAAGCATCAATTTCATTCGTATTTGCAGCAGGAATTTTTGCCTGCACCCGGTCCCAGCGCTGTAAGACTTCTGCTGTCAGAATCGGTGCATGCGGGTCAAACCGTACGATGGCGCTATTCACACCAAAGAACGTATTTTCCCAATCCAGAGACTCAATACTGGCGCGGACGGGCACGGAGAAGCTCCAGCAAATATTGGCCGTAGCCTGTTTTAGCCAGCGAGCTGGCGGCACGTCTTACGCCTTCATCATCCAGCCAGCCATTGCGCCATGCTATCTCTTCCAGGCAGGCGATTTTAAAGCCCTGACGTTTCTCTACCGTCTGCACAAACGTGCTCGCTTCAATCAGACTGTCGTGCGTACCGGTATCCAGCCAGGCAAAGCCACGGCCAAGCAGTTCAACGGTCAGATTGCCATCGTCAAGGTACATCTGGTTAATGGAGGTAATTTCCAGTTCCCCACGCTCAGAAGGTTTCACGCGCTTTGCGTATTCCACGACCTTACTGTCGTAGAAATAGAGTCCTGTCACCGCCCAGTTTGATTTCGGTTCTTTCGGCTTCTCTTCCAGCGAGACTGCACGAAAATTGTCATCGAACTCCACCACACCGAAACGCTCAGGATCCATCACCTGATAGCCAAATACCGTCGCACCTTGCGTTCTGGCAGCGACGTGGCGTAGTTTTGGACTAAATCCCTGGCCAAAGAAGATATTGTCCCCAAGCACCAGACATGACGGTTCGCCGTTAAGGAACGCTTCACCAATAATGAACGCCTGTGCTAAACCATCCGGACTGGGCTGCTCTGCATAGTGCAAATCAATACCGAACTCAGAGCCATCCCCCAGCAAACGCTGGAAATACCCTTTATCTTCCGGTGTGGTAATAATCAGGATCTCGCGAATTCCCGCCAGCATCAGTACCGATAGCGGGTAATAGATCATGGGCTTATCGTAAATAGGCAATAGCTGCTTCGATACGCCGCGCGTAATGGGGTACAGGCGAGTACCTGAGCCACCAGCCAGAATGATACCTTTCATATGATCCCTCCTCCGGGCGCCAAAATCAGGCTGTTAGCCCTTCAGACCCAAACGCTCACCCTGGTAACTGCCATCCTGCACGGGTTTCCACCAGGCCTCATTTGCCAGATACCATTGCACGGTTTTGCGCATCCCACTTTCAAACGTTTCCTGCGGCACCCAGCCAAGTTCACGCGCAATTTTTGACGCATCAATGGCATAGCGCAAATCATGACCGGGGCGATCGTCAACATAAGTGATCAATTCACGATACCGCATGACACCTCGTGGTTTTTGCGGCGCCAGTTCTTCCAACAAGCTGCAAATCGTTTCGACCACGTCCAGGTTTTTACGCTCATTATGACCACCAATATTATAGGTCTCGCCAACTGCACCTGTTGTCGCGACGCAATAGAGCGCCCGGGCATGATCTTCCACATACAGCCAGTCACGAATCTGCTGTCCGTTGCCGTACACCGGTAGAGGTTTTCCCGCCAGTGCATTGAGTATCATCAGCGGGATCAGTTTTTCCGGGAAATGATAGGGACCATAGTTGTTGGAGCAGTTAGTAATTAACGTTGGCAGCCCGTAGGTACGCAACCAGGCTCGAACCAGATGATCGCTACTGGCCTTTGACGCAGAATAAGGACTACTCGGTGCATACGGCGTCGTTTCGGTAAAGAAATCATCCGTAGAATGCAGGTCGCCGTACACCTCATCGGTTGATATATGGTGGAAACGAAACGCCTGCTTTTTATCATCGGTTAACACATTCCAGTATGCGCGAGCGGCTTCCAGCAACGTGTAGGTCCCGACAATATTGGTTTCAATAAATGCGGCGGGGCCATCGATAGAACGATCAACATGACTTTCTGCCGCCAGATGCATCACGCAATCCGGCTGATACTGTTGAAACACGTTGTCGAGCGCTACGCGATCGCAGATATCCACGTGTTCAAAGGCAAAACGGGCATTCTGTGCAACCGGCGTCAGCGACATCAGGTTTCCGGCATAGGTTAACTTATCAACCACTACCACGGCATCCCGAGTCTCATTAATGATGTGACGCACAACCGCTGAGCCAATAAATCCTGCACCACCGGTAACCAGAATTCGTTTCATTAGCGCCAGACTCCTTTGGTATCAACCACATATTGCTGGTGAACCGCATCGCCTTTAATCGCTTTAAATTCATTATGGTCAACCAGCATCACCAGCACATCGGCACTTGCCAACGCAGCATCCAGTTTCGCCAGTTGACACAGGCCATCCAGTTTTTTCGGCAACTGATGGATATTCGGTTCAACCACCCACGTCTCGCCGCTGTGCCAACGTGCGATACTTTGCGCCACCCCCATTGCCGGGCTTTCACGTAAATCATCAATATTCGGTTTGAACGCCAGACCAAAACAGGCAATTTTTACTTCGCTGGCACGTTTATTGGTCTCCGTCAGACAATCTGCTACAGCGGCTTTTACCCGATCGACAACCCAATGAGGCTTACTATCATTTACCTCGCGCGCGGTGCGGATCAATCTCGCCTGCTGCGGGTTCTGCGCCACAATAAACCACGGGTCGACCGCGATACAGTGTCCGCCAACGCCTGGTCCAGGCTGCAAAATATTAACCCGCGGGTGGCGGTTTGCCAGACGGATCAGTTCCCAAACGTTAATCCCCTGATCGGCGCAAATCAGCGACAGTTCATTAGCAAAGGCGATATTGACATCGCGGAAGCTGTTTTCGGTCAACTTACACATTTCTGCGGTGCGGGCGTTAGTCACCACGCATTCACCTTCGAGGAAGATGTTGTACAGTTCGCTGGCACGCGTAGAACAGACGGGGGTCATTCCGCCAATCACACGGTCATTTTTAATCAGTTCAACCATCACCTGGCCTGGCAGCACGCGCTCCGGACAATAAGCAATGTTCACGTCAGCCTGTTCCCCCGCCTGCTGCGGGAAAGTCAGGTCAGGGCGCATTTCTGCAAGCCATGCTGCCATCTGTTCCGTTGCCCCGACGGGTGACGTCGATTCAAGGATCACCAACGCCCCTTTTTTCAACACCGGTGCAAGCGACTTCGCTGCGGCTTCAACATAGACCATATCGGGTTCATGCTCCCCCTTGAAGGGAGTCGGCACAGCAATCAGATAAGCGTCTGCTTCGACGGGTGCCGTAACCGCACGCAGAAAGCCATTTTCGACAGCCGTTTTCACCACAGCACCCAAATCGGGTTCGACGATGTGGATTTCACCGCGGTTAATGGTATCCACCGCATGTTGATTTACATCTACGCCAATAACATGTTTTTGACGGGAAGCAAAAGCGGCCGCCGTTGGCAGTCCGATATAACCCAGCCCAATGACAGAAATGGTCGTAAAACTCATAGCGATATCCGATTATTTTTTAACGCGTGTAAAATGCGGCCACACGCCTGCCCATCACCATACGGATTATGGGCGCGGCTCATGGTCTGATATTCATTTTCGTCATGCAGCAAGCGCGTGACTTCTGCCACAATCCGCTGAGGGTCAGTCCCAACCAGACGTACTGTGCCTGCGGTAATAGCTTCTGGCCGTTCCGTTGTTTCGCGCATCACCAACACAGGTTTGCCCAGAGAAGGGGCTTCCTCCTGAATCCCACCAGAATCGGTAAGGATAAGCCAGGCATGATTCATCAGCCAGACGAATGGCAGATAGTCCTGCGGTTCAATTAGCATCACGTTATCAACGTGACCCAAAATACGATTTACCGGCTCGCTAACGTTGGGGTTCAGGTGTACCGGATAGACAATCTGTACATCCTGATTAGCCGCGGCAATTTCCGCCAGAGCATGGCAGATTTGCTCAAAACCGCGACCAAAGCTTTCCCGACGATGACCGGTCACCAGGATCATCTTTTTATCAGCATCCAGGAAAGGATAGCGCTCAGCCAGTTCAGCACGCAGCGCTTCATTTCCCAGTACACGATCGCGAACCCAGATCAACGCATCAATAACCGTGTTCCCCGTGACAAAAATACGATCATCCGGAATGGTTTCACGCAGCAGGTTTTGGCGTGAATTTTCAGTTGGGGAAAAGTGATACATTGCCAGGCGCCCGGTCAGTGTACGGTTTGCCTCTTCCGGCCAGGGAGAATAGAGATCGCCCGTTCGCAACCCAGCCTCAACATGTCCCACCGGAATACGCTGATAAAACGCGGCCAGACTGGTAGCAAGCGTTGTTGTTGTATCACCGTGGACTAGCACCACATCAGGTTTGAACTCAGCGAGGATTGGCTTTAATCCTTCCAGAATTCGACAGGTAATTTCTGTCAGTCCCTGACCTGGCTGCATAATATTGAGATCGTAGTCAGGTACGATGGAAAAGAGGTGCAATACCTGATCGAGCATCTCCCGATGCTGTGCAGTGACGCAAACTTTCGCGTCGAAATCAGGATCTTTAGCCAGCGCATGAACCAGAGGAGCCATCTTAATGGCCTCCGGTCGCGTACCAAATACAGTCAGTACTTTCACATCGATTCTCTTCGGATTGGCAGTGAGAGCCCAGCCCCTCACTGCAACGGTATTGCTAAATCGAACGGCGACGGGTTAACGCGACACCGGCACCGATCAGGGCCCCAACGATGCCCCACATAATCATCAGGAAGGCACGACGTGGGCTATCACGTTTTACCGGTTCTTCCGGCGTCCGCAAATAACGATAGGTCTGAAAACGCGGATCCAGGGTCGGGCCTACGTTCAGCGTGTTCAGCATGGCCCTGTTTTGAAAATAGTCCATATCAAAATCTGGGCCAACAGACTGCAGGTTTTCGAGTCGCGCCTGTAGCATAGGACGTCCGAGTAAAAACAACTCAGAATCAGGTAACTCTTCAGCAGGGACATCAGTAGAAGTACGCGAAATATTATGCTGCTCAGCAATTTTGAGCGCTTGTTCAATGTTATGAACACGGCGAGAGAAAATCGATTTTGCTACCTCTTCCTGCCGTTTGACCTGCGCTTTCATTTGCACCGTCCGCGCAGCCCACGCGCCTTTCAGCTCATCGTTCAGATGACGTGCTGCACGCTGACTGGCAAAGGCCACGTACTGGCGCAGCAGATTGTTGGCATCAGGTGCCGTTTCCGCAATCAGCTTCACGCTGTCATTGGTGTTCCGCAACGCATCACCAGGCATAAACTGAATGTTATTGATCAGTTCATCCAGCAGCGCGGCATCGGCTTTACTGTTTCCAACCATACGCTGCTTATAGTAATCAGTCTGCTGCCAGAATTCACGACGCGTATCCCAGGAGGCAAGCTGCATGATAAATTCTTTATAGGCTTCATCCATCACCGACGGCTGGTCGGTTGACGCGAGGCTGGCCTTAATATCCAGGTTGCGCAGGAACTGTTGTTGAGAATAATACCCCCCCAACATATTGACCGTAGGCTTGTCTGAAATAGCCGTTGCGCTCCACTCCTGACGGGCGAAAAAAGTATAGGCGAGAGCAACAAGTGCAAATGCGAGCGCCATACCGACAATCCACACCTTCCCTGCCCATAAGGTACGAAACAACCCACGGATATCCAGTTCATTTTCAGCGCTCACGGCGTCTTCCCCCGGTAATGGTTGTGTCATCGCATCCTCAATTCACTTGGTTAAGTTTGGTTTGCCTTCACGAATTCTTCGCAGTCTGCGCTTCACTCGCTTGATAAATCTCGCCACTTTCCAGGCACGCTTGATACAGTATCCGTAGAGGCCAAATGCCATTAAAAACAGCACCAGCATGGCCCATTCCGGAACCAAACGGAAATATTCAGCCAGCACACCGATCGATGCCAACACGGCCGCAGCCAGCGTAATCAGAACAAATGCCTGGCGGGAAGTAAACCCAGCTCGCATCACCAAATGATGAATGTGCTGGCGATCGGCTGAGAACGGGCTCATGCCCTTACGCAAACGCCGATACATGATTGCCACCATATCCATCAATGGGATGGCGATAATCCACAGTGCGGTAACTGGGCTTATAGGATGCGTTTTGCCCTGCGTGGTTTCCAGCAGGATCCAGATGATGGTAAAACCAATCAGCGTACTGCCGGCATCACCCATGAAGACTTTATAACGGCGCCCAAGAACGCCCAGGTTCAGCAGAATATAAGGCAGAATGGCGGCGATCATCGCAAAACACCATACGGCCAGACTCGTCTGCCCATCGAACCACAGGATAAACCCCATCGCCGCGAATGAAACGCTGGACAGCCCACCTAGCAGGCCGTCAATGCCGTCCACCATATTGAAAGCATTAATTGCCGCCCAGACGGCAAACAGCGTCAGTAAATAGCCAAACGGACCAAGAATCATCTCCCAGGGGCCAAAAATATACCCAAGGCTAAGAAGATAGAGTTTGCCAACCGACATCATGATGATGCCGATCGCGGCCTGGATAGTTGCGCGAATTTTTACACTGATATCAAAACGATCGTCCAGCGCGCCAACCAAAACCAGCACGCCGGCACAGGCCAGATAGAGAGATGCATGCGGGATGTAATAATCAGCAATCACAAACGTAAAGCAAATACCTGCGTAAGCCGAAATCCCCCCAACCAACGGGATCAATCCTTGATGCCGTTTGCGAAAGTTGGGTTTATCCACTAAACCAATCTTTTTTGCGACCTTACGCGCAAAGAAAAGAAACAGTGTTGTGAATAAAAAAATACTGATGAGATCAGTGCTTACTGTCAGTAAATTCACAATGCATGCTCTCAGAGAAAATTAATAGCAGAAGTATAACCACGAAGACCTTTATTCAGAAGGGAAACCCGCCTCCATATCCGATGGTTCTGTATAATTATCAACCACAAGATACAAATTACGAATCTTTTTCAACCTGGCGGTATGTCATACCGTATTATTGTTATTGTGTCGTTAAGATTACAGCTATAAAAGCAAAACGCCACGTAAAAACGTGGCGTTTTCGGATGATGTCTGAATTATGAGCGCTTCATCATATCGAAGAAGTCATCATTGGTCTTCGTCATCGCCAGCTTATTAATGAGGAACTCCATCGCATCAATTTCACCCATCGGATGGATGATTTTGCGCAGGATCCACATTTTCTGCAGCTCTTCCTGGGTGGTAAGCAGCTCTTCTTTACGGGTACCGGAACGATTGTAGTCGATAGCCGGGAAGACGCGTTTTTCAGCAATCTTACGAGAGAGATGCAGTTCCATGTTGCCGGTACCTTTAAACTCTTCGTAGATAACTTCATCCATTTTAGAGCCGGTATCGATAAGCGCAGTTGCGATGATGGTCAGGCTGCCACCCTCTTCCACGTTACGTGCCGCACCGAAGAAACGCTTCGGACGGTGCAGGGCGTTAGCGTCCACACCACCGGTCAGTACTTTACCGGAAGCCGGGACCACGGTGTTGTAAGCACGCGCCAGACGCGTGATGGAGTCGAGCAGGATGATAACGTCTTTCTTATGTTCAACCAGACGTTTCGCCTTCTCGATTACCATTTCCGCAACCTGAACGTGGCGAGATGCGGGTTCGTCAAAGGTAGAAGCCACAACTTCACCTTTAACCAGACGCTGCATCTCGGTCACTTCTTCCGGACGTTCGTCAATCAGCAGAACCATCAGCACGCAGTCCGGGTGGTTGTAGGCAATGCTCTGCGCAATGTTCTGCAGCAGCATGGTTTTACCCGCTTTCGGCGGTGCTACAATCAGACCACGTTGACCACGACCGATCGGCGATGCCAGATCCAGTACGCGCGCCGTTAAGTCCTCGGTAGAACCATTACCACGCTCCATACGCAGACGGGAGTTTGCGTGCAGCGGCGTTAAGTTTTCGAAGAGGATTTTGTTACGGGCGTTTTCCGGTTTGTCGTAGTTAACTTCGTTAACTTTCAACAGCGCAAAATAGCGTTCACCTTCTTTCGGCGGGCGAATCTTACCAGAAATGGTATCACCAGTGCGGAGGTTGAAACGGCGGATTTGGCTTGGGGAAACGTAGATGTCATCAGGACCGGCGAGGTAGGAGCTGTCTGCAGAGCGGAGGAAACCAAATCCATCCTGCAATATCTCCAGCACACCGTCACCAAAGATATCTTCGCCACTCTTTGCGTGCTGCTTCAGGATGGCAAAAATAATGTCCTGCTTGCGCATACGAGCCAGGTTTTCAAGGCCCATATTTTCGCCGAGAGTGATCAGCTCAGAAACCGGCGTATTCTTTAATTCGGTAAGATTCATAATGGTGTGAGTTCTTAAACTTGGGGTAAATCTCGAACTTAATGTTGTGAATGGTATGGCAGGGTCATCCATGCCTGTTTACGGCCATCGACTCATGTCTGTTCGCTGTCTGGTCACAGGAAAGTACGCAGAACTGAAACGACAAGACGGATTGAGTGACAAGGCCCTGAATCTGTCAACTTCTCGCACGAGAAACAACGGGAAGTATTGGATAAAGCTAGATTCAAACTTAATAAGGTATGTTTAATACGAAGTCAACACTAACTTAGCACGACTCAAGTCGGGCGTCCAGTCATCCGAATCATTTCGAAGTATGGCCGCCCGATCATGATACTTCCTTACGCTAAGTTAGCGTCGAGGAACTCTTTCAACTGACCTTTGGACAGTGCGCCAACTTTAGTCGCCGCAACTTCACCGTTTTTAAACAGCAGAAGGGTCGGGATGCCACGAATACCATACTTCGGCGCGGTGCCTGGGTTTTGGTCAATGTTCAGTTTAGCAACCGTCAATTTGCCCTGATATTCGTCAGCGATTTCATCCAGAATCGGAGCGATCATTTTGCACGGACCGCACCACTCTGCCCAGAAATCAACGAGGATCGCTCCGTCCGCTTTGAGTACATCCGTGTCAAAACTGTCGTCAGTCAGGTGAATAATTTTATCGCTCATAATAACTCCACAGGAATAAGCCTGGTGTGTTGGTGTTTACACATCATCCTTCAAGCCGCCTTTTTGTTGGCTGTGCGCTGTGTCCCAGTTACGTACTCAGTACGCTTCTGTGGACCCATTCACTTGCCATCTCGACGCATCATGAATGAATTGTGTACAGTATTAACCAACTAAAGGTTGACTTTATTTCACCGGATACGCTTTCGTAAAGCAATAGTAAGCTGATATTCTACCACACTATGAGCAAAACACATTTAACAGAACAGAAGTTTTCCGACTTCGCCCTGCACCCAAAGGTGATAGAAGCCCTTGAAAATAAAGGGTTTCATAACTGCACGCCCATTCAGGCCCTCGCGCTGCCGCTAACGCTGGCAGGCCGTGATGTTGCAGGGCAGGCGCAAACCGGTACCGGAAAAACGATGGCGTTCCTGACGTCAACGTTTCATTATCTTCTCTCTCATCCCGCGATTGCCGATCGTAAGGTGAACCAACCGCGTGCGTTAATTATGGCGCCAACGCGTGAGTTAGCCGTGCAGATCCACGCCGACGCTGAGCCGCTGGCACAGACCACTGGTCTGAAATTAGGCCTGGCTTATGGCGGTGATGGCTATGACAAACAGCTGAAAGTGCTGGAAAGCGGCGTCGATATTCTTATCGGCACTACCGGTCGTCTCATTGACTACGCAAAGCAGAACCATATCAACCTGGGCGCGATTCAGGTCGTGGTACTGGATGAAGCCGATCGTATGTACGATCTTGGCTTTATTAAAGATATTCGTTGGCTGTTCCGCCGTATGCCGCCAACCACTCAACGCCTGAACATGCTGTTTTCCGCAACCCTCTCTTACCGCGTCCGTGAACTGGCGTTTGAACAGATGAACAACGCCGAGTACGTTGAAGTTGAACCGGAACAGAAGACGGGCCACCGTATTAAAGAAGAACTCTTCTATCCTTCAAACGAAGAGAAAATGCGTTTGCTGCAAACGCTGATTGAAGAAGAGTGGCCAGATCGCGCCATTGTTTTTGCGAACACCAAACATCGCTGTGAAGAGATCTGGGGCAGTCTTGCTGCTGACGGACATCGCGTAGGCCTGCTTACCGGTGATGTGGCGCAGAAAAAACGCCTGCGTATCCTTGATGAGTTCACCCGTGGCGATCTCGATATTCTCGTCGCGACCGATGTCGCGGCACGTGGCCTGCACATTCCAGCCGTAACGCACGTGTTTAACTATGACCTGCCGGATGATTGTGAAGATTACGTCCACCGCATTGGTCGTACAGGTCGTGCAGGCGCAAGTGGTCATTCTATTAGCCTGGCTTGTGAAGAGTACGCGCTGAATTTACCTGCAATCGAGACCTACATTGGCCACTCGATTCCGGTCAGTAAGTACAACCCGGACGCGCTGATGACCGACCTGCCGAAGCCGCTGCGCCTGACGCGCCCACGCCCAGGCAATGGCCCGCGTCGTACCGGCGGTGCCCCACGTAATCGTCGTCGTTCAGGTTAAGAAAAGTTATGCCATACACAAAATCATTCAGCCTGTATCAAGGCGGCAAGAAAACGAATCCCGATGAGCTTACTTTAGTCAGTGATTCGGGTGAGAGAACGCAGCCAACACAGATACAGGTTGAAGGATGAAGTGTATGAATTCTACTTCGCTGTATGCGGCAATAGATCTCGGCTCTAATAGTTTTCATATGCTGGTTGTACGCGAGGTGGCGGGAAGCATCCAGACGCTCACGCGTATCAAACGCAAGGTGCGTCTGGCTGCCGGCCTGAACAACGACAACGTTCTCTCCGCTGAAGCCATGGAACGCGGCTGGCAATGTCTGCGCCTGTTTGCAGAACGTCTGCAGGATATCCCACACCCGCAAATCCGCGTCGTCGCCACCGCGACACTACGTATTGCCGTAAACGCCAACGCGTTTATCGCTAAAGCACAAGAGATCCTCGGCTGTCCTGTCCAGGTGATTAGCGGCGAAGAAGAAGCCCGACTGATTTATCAGGGTGTCGCCCATACTACCGGCGGAGCCGATCAGCGCCTGGTCGTTGATATTGGTGGTGCCAGTACTGAACTGGTCACCGGTTCCGGCGCACAAACCACCTCCTTGTTTAGTCTGTCAATGGGCTGCGTTACCTGGCTCGAACGGTACTTCACCGATCGTAATCTGGCGCAGGAAAATTTTGACGAAGCAGAGAAGGCGGCGCGTGAGGTTCTACGCCCGGTAGCAGATAAACTGCGCTTTCATGGCTGGAAAGTCTGTGTTGGTGCCTCTGGTACCGTGCAGGCACTACAGGAAATCATGATGGCGCAGGGAATGGATGAGCGTATTACGCTGGCGAAACTCCAGCAGTTAAGACAGCGCGCCATTCATTGTGGACGCCTGGAAGAGCTGGAAATAGAGGGCCTAACGCTGGAACGCGCATTGGTGTTCCCCAGCGGACTGGCCATTCTGATCGCTATTTTCACGGAACTGAACATTCAGTGCATGACCCTCGCAGGTGGCGCTTTACGCGAAGGTCTGGTCTACGGCATGTTACATCTGGCAGTGGATCAGGATATTCGCAGCCGTACGTTGCGTAATATTCAGCGTCGATTTATGGTCGATACTGAGCAAGCGCATCGGGTTGCCAATCTGGCGACTAAATTCCTCGATCAGGTAGAAAAAAAGTGGCATCTTGAAGCGATAAGTCGTGAACTACTGATTAGCGCCTGCCAGTTACATGAAATTGGGCTGAGCGTCGATTTTAAGCAGGCACCACAGCATGCGGCGTATCTGGTACGCAACCTCGATCTCCCGGGATTTACCCCCGCGCAAAAAAAACTGTTAGCCACGCTGTTATTAAATCAGACCAACCCAGTCGATCTCTCTTCGCTCCACCAGCAAAACGCCGTGCCTCCGCGTATCGCTGAGCATCTTTGTCGCTTGTTACGGCTTGCGATCATCTTCGCAAGCCGCCGCCGTGACGATTTAGTGCCGGAGGTTCATTTGGATGCAAGAGATGAACACCTTACGGTAACGCTACCTGCCGGATGGCTGGCGCATCACCCACTGGGTAAAGAGCTCATCGATCAAGAAAGCCAGTGGCAAAGCTATGTTCACTGGCCTTTAGAAGTGCACTAAACTTCAAGTATTGCCGGATGGCGCTACGCTGATCCGGCCTACAAAAACCTACTTCTCTTTTGCTTTCGCCATCATGGCCCGAATATTCGCGATACTGGCTTGCCCCTTTTGCATCCGCTCCTCAGCGCTCACCACTTTACGCTCCTGTTCCCAGATTACGTCATCCTGTGGCAGTTCCAGCAGGAAGCGGCTCGGCTCCGGGCGCACCAGCTCCCCGTACTGACGGCGCTCTTTACACAACGTGAAGATAAGCTCTTTCTGTGCGCGGGTAATGCCGACGTAGGCCAGACGACGCTCCTCATCAATGTTGTCTTCATCAATGCTGCTCTGATGAGGTAAAAAGCCCTCTTCCATTCCCACCATAAACACATAGGGGAACTCCAGCCCTTTTGAAGCATGTAGCGTCATCAGCTGCACCTGATCCAACTCTTCTTCGCTTTCTCCACGCTCCATCATATCGCGCAGGGTAAAACGGGTAACAACCTGAGTCAGGGTCATCGGCTCTTCCAGATCGCTGCCTTCCAGCATCTCCGTCATCCAACTGAACAGCGTGTTGACGTTCTTCATACGCATTTCCGCCGCTTTTGGGCTCGGCGAAGTCTCATACAGCCAGGATTCGTAATCAATGCCATGGATCAGGTCACGCACGGCGGCAATCGGTTCACGCTCCGCGAGGCGCTGGATTTCCCCTAGCCAGTGCGTAAAGCGGGTCAGAGAATCATAACCGCGGCCGGTCAGCGTCTGGCTAAGCCCCATATCAAAACTGGCGGTAAACAGGCTTTTATTACGCGTCATGGCCCACTCACCCAACTTTTGCAGTGTCGCCGGGCCGATCTCACGCTTCGGTGTATTAACAATACGCAGAAACGCGCTGTCGTCATCCGGGTTGCTCAGCACGCGCAGATAGGCGAGCAGATCTTTGATTTCCGGACGCGAGAAAAACGATGTCCCCCCGGAAATTTTGTACGGGATGCGGTTCTGCATCAGGAATTTTTCGAACACTCGTGACTGGTGGTTGCCACGATACAGGATCGCATAGTCCTTATACTGCGTCTTATTCACGAAGTGATGAGCAATCAACTCCCCGGTCACACGTTCCGCTTCATGCTCTTCGTTGTTGGCACTCAGTACTTTCAGCTCAGGTCCGTAGCCCAGCTCAGAGAACAACCGCTTTTCAAATACATGCGGGTTATTGGCAATGAGGATGTTCGCGGCCTTCAGGATACGCCCGGAAGAACGATAGTTCTGCTCCAGCTTAACCACCTGCAGCGCCGGAAAATCTTTGCTCAGCAGCACCAGGTTTTGTGGACGCGCACCACGCCACGAGTAAATCGACTGATCGTCATCACCCACGACGGTGAAGCGTGCACGGCTGCCCACCAATAACTTCACCAACTCGTACTGGCTGGTGTTGGTATCCTGATATTCATCCACCAGCAGGTAGCGAATCTTGTTTTGCCAGCGCTCACGAACCTCTTCATTACGTTGAAGCAGAAGCGTCGGGAGTAAGATCAGATCGTCAAAGTCAAGAACGTTACACGCCTTCATATGCGCGTCGTACAGACCATAGCAGTGCGCAAAAATACGATCGCGTTCGCCTTTAGCGCTGGCCGCTGCCTGCGCCGGGGTCATCAGATCGTTTTTCCAGTTGGAGATCGTGGAGATCAGCTGTTGGAGGATCAGTTTATCGTCCTCAATTAACCCTTCGGTCAGTTCCTTAAGCAGGGCGACCTGATCGGTATCGTCAAACAGCGAGAAGTTCGACTTCATCCCCAACGCCGCAAATTCACGCTTGATGATATCCAGCCCCAGAGTGTGGAAGGTGGAGATCATCAATCCACGTGCTTCTTTACGACCGAGCGTCTGCGCTACACGCTCTTTCATTTCACGGGCGGCCTTATTGGTAAACGTCACCGCCGCGATATGCCGCGCCTGATAGCCACAAACGCGAATCAGGTGCGCAATTTTATTGGTGATAACGCGCGTCTTACCGGAACCCGCCCCCGCCAGCACCAGGCAAGGGCCAGTGACGAATTCGACGGCTTGTTGTTGTCCGGGGTTTAAACGCATAGGGGCATTGCTCAATCTGTAAACACGGGGGTGTGGATTGTAGCAGAAAGTCAGGCTGAGATTTACCCGCCGAATGGTAAAGTGTTGGGTAGCAAATCAACGATAAGAGTGACCTTATGGCAAAGAGCGCGGCAGCCCTGCACATCCTGGTAAAAGAAGAAAAACTGGCGCTGGAGATCCTCAGCAAACTGGAGCGAGGAATCAGCTTCGATCATCTGGCAAAACGCTATTCCCGCTGCCCTTCCGGGCGCAACGGTGGCGATCTTGGCGAATTTAAGCAGGGGATGATGGTGGGGCCATTCGACGCCGCCGTTTTTAGCTGTCCGCTACTTAAGCCTTTCGGGCCGGTCAAAACCAAATTTGGCTATCACATCATCAAGGTGCTGTATCGGCGATAAGCCATGCTAAAATCGCCAGCCTTACAGACTCGCTTATAGAAAGGCTCGATCATGGCAAAAACAGCAGCAGCAGTGCATATCCTGGTGAAAGAAGAGAAACTGGCACTGGATCTTCTGGAACAGATTAAAAACGGCGCAGATTTCGGCAAGCTGGCGAAGAAGCACTCCATCTGCCCATCGGGCAAACGCGGCGGTGACTTAGGTGAATTCCGCCAGGGCCAGATGGTTCCGGCGTTCGATAAAGTGGTCTTCTCCTGCCCAGTGCTGGAGCCAACCGGCCCGCTGCACACTCAGTTCGGTTACCACATCATTAAGGTGTTGTACCGTAACTAAGGTGTATCCCCGGCGTCGGCGTTGCCTCGTCCGGGCTACCGGTCGTTCGTAGCCCGGACGAGGCAACGCCGGATTTTTATTTCTGCGATTGCAGCGTCTGCTGGGCGTTATGCTTCATCACGTGGGTGCTAACCGCCGCCTGGAACACCTTAAACATCAGGCCGTTAATCAGCGTAGTGATAGTAATCACGATAAACGCCGTCATCACCCAGTCAATCAGCGCAAACCCGCTGTTCAACAGCGCCGGGCGATATACCGCCATCCCGCCAAATACCACCCAGTGGCTTAAGCAATAGAAGCAGTGGAATAAGTGCCCCATCAGCGCGTTCTTTTCCGTCGTCCATTCGCGAAACGCGGCAAACAGCTCCGTCTGCGTCACCGTCATCGAAATACTGCTCGCCGCCATCGCAATCATCAGGCAGGTGGTTAAATTTTCAATCATGGTCGTGGCCTTTGTCGTTGAAGTAGCTAATAAATTCGCTGCCGATATCCTGTAGCGTCAGGCGTTTAAAACGATCGAGGATCAGCGTCTGCGCATCGGCGAGCGTCTCTGACATCACCCGGTTTACCCCCTGTTCTACCAGGCACTGCGGGTTTTCGCTGCGGTTGCCCAACGCAAACAGCGCCGGTTCGCCGAGCGCCATGTAGATATCGTAAAGCGTGATGTCGCTAACCGGCCGACACAGCCGCCAGCCGCCGTGGTGCCCCTTAGTGGCACAGACAATGTTGTTTTCCCTGAGCCCGGCAAGCAGCTTGCGGATGAATGCCGGATTGCCGTCGATAAAGGCAGCCATCTGTTCGGATGTCAGAGGTTTGTCCATCTGCTCCAGGTGAAGCAGGATGTGCAGCGTTGCTGAGAATGAGTTGTTTGTTTTCATGTAACTTACAATATTACATAAGATAGATATGAGCAATCCCAGAAATGATCATCTGTACAAATAAAAGCTATCTACATGATAAAAAGATGAATTTAGATGATAAGAGAGTGGAGCGAGCGATCCCGTCAAACGCAGATAAAAAAACGGCCCGGTAGCGAGGCGCTGACCGGGCCGGATGATAACGAGGTTTTATTAGCCTGCTACTGCGATACGCTTCATATCGGTCATGTAGCCGCGCAGTTTCTTACCAACCTGCTCGATAGCGTGGCCGCGAATAGCTTCGTTCACGTCGCGCAGCTGGGCGTTGTCTACCGCGCCTTCAGCAATCGCTTTGCCCAGGTCGCCGGTCTGCAGGGTAGTCATAAACTCTTTCAGCAGCGGTACGCAAGCGTAAGAGAACAGGTAGTTACCGTATTCTGCGGTATCGGAGATAACCACGTTCATTTCGTACAGACGCTTACGGGCGATGGTGTTCGCGATCAGCGGCAGTTCGTGCAGTGATTCGTAGTAAGCAGACTCTTCGATGATGCCGGAATCCACCATGGTTTCGAACGCCAGCTCAACGCCCGCTTTCACCATCGCAATCATCAGAACACCTTTATCGAAGTATTCCTGCTCGCCGATTTTACCTTCAAACTGCGGTGCGGTTTCGAACGCGGTTTTACCGGTCTCTTCACGCCAGGTCAGCAGCTTCTTATCGTCGTTAGCCCAGTCAGCCATCATGCCGGAAGAGAATTCACCGGAGATGATGTCATCCATGTGTTTCTGGAACAGCGGCGCCATGATCTCTTTCAGCTGTTCGGACAGCGCATAAGCGCGCAGTTTTGCCGGGTTAGACAGACGGTCCATCATCAGAGTGATGCCGCCCTGCTTCAGCGCTTCGGTGATGGTTTCCCAACCGAACTGAATCAGTTTTTCTGCGTAAGCCGGGTCGGTACCTTCTTCCACCAGCTTGTCGAAGCACAGCAGAGAGCCCGCCTGCAGCATACCGCACAGGATAGTCTGCTCGCCCATCAGGTCAGATTTCACTTCCGCAACGAAAGAGGATTCCAGTACGCCCGCACGGTGACCGCCGGTTGCCGCAGCCCAGGCTTTAGCAATGGCCATACCTTCGCCTTTCGGATCGTTTTCCGGATGAACAGCGATCAGCGTCGGCACACCGAAACCACGTTTGTACTCTTCACGTACTTCGGTACCCGGACACTTCGGTGCCACCATCACTACGGTGATGTCTTTACGGATCTGCTCGCCCACTTCAACGATGTTAAAGCCGTGGGAGTAACCCAACGCCGCGCCGTCTTTCATCAGCGGCTGTACGGAACGCACAACGTCGGAGTGCTGTTTGTCTGGCGTCAGGTTCACGACCAGATCCGCCTGCGGGATCAGCTCTTCGTAGGTACCCACTTTGAAGCCGTTTTCGGTCGCTTTACGCCAGGAAGCACGTTTCTCAGCGATCGCTTCTTTACGCAGGGCGTAGGAGATATCCAGACCGGAGTCACGCATGTTCAGGCCCTGGTTCAGACCCTGCGCGCCACAGCCGACGATGACCACTTTTTTACCCTGAAGGTAGCTTGCGCCGTCGGCGAATTCTTCGCGGCCCATGAAGCGACATTTGCCCAGTTGAGCCAGCTGCTGACGCAGATTCAGTGTATTAAAGTAGTTAGCCATGATGGTGTACTCCGTGATGTTGTGTGTCTTATTGTTCGGTTCGCGTTTCAGCGAGAATGAACCCACATTACAACAGGAAATTTATTGCGGAAATTGATATATTCACAACATTACATTGCAATTTATGCAACGTAGAAACCCGGAGGCTCGTCTGTGGATTTACGCGATCTAAAAACCTTCCTGCACCTGGCGGAAAGTCGCCACTTTGGCCGAAGTGCACGGGCCATGCACGTCAGTCCTTCTACGCTTTCCCGGCAGATTCAACGCCTGGAAGAGGATCTTGGTCAGGCGCTATTTGTCCGTGATAACCGCACGGTCACGCTCACCGAAGCGGGTGAAGAGCTGCGCGTTTTTGCCCAACAGACGCTGCTGCAGTATCAGCAATTACGCCATACCATTGATCAGCAAGGACCGTCGTTGTCCGGTGAACTGCATATCTTCTGCTCGGTGACTGCCGCCTACAGCCATTTACCACCGATCCTTGATCGCTTCCGTGCCGAACACCCGTCGGTGGAAATCAAACTCACTACCGGTGATGCCGCTGATGCGATGGATAAAGTGGTCACTGGCGAGGCTGACCTGGCGATTGCCGGGAAGCCAGAAACGCTGCCTGGCGCGGTGGCCTTTTCCATGTTGGAGAACCTGGCTGTGGTATTGATAGCGCCAGCACTGCCTTGCCCGGTACGCAATCAGATTTCCGTAGAGGAACCTGACTGGTCCACAGTACCCTTTATCATGGCTGACCAGGGGCCGGTTCGCCGCCGTATTGAGCTATGGTTCCGGCGCAATAAAATCAGCAATCCGTCAATTTACGCCACGGTGGGCGGTCACGAGGCAATGGTATCCATGGTCGCACTGGGCTGCGGCGTAGCATTGTTGCCAGAAGTGGTGCTGGAAAACAGCCCGGAGCCGGTACGTAACCGCGTGATGATACTGGAACGTAGCGACGAAAAAACACCGTTCGAGCTGGGCGTATGCGCACAAAAAAAGCGGCTGCATGAGCCGCTTATTGATGCGTTCTGGAGCTTGCTACCTGGGCACTAATGCCGGATGGCGGCACAAGCGCCTTATCCGGCCTACCCTGCCAGAAAGAACCTGAACGCAGGGTTATGACTCTCATCATGGCAGTCGTAGCCCAGCTCATTTAGTCGCGTTTCAAAATCCGGCTCATGATCGCCCAGTTCAAACGCCGCCAGAACACGGCCGTAGTCAGTTCCATGACTGCGGTAGTGGAACAATGAAATATTCCAGTGCGTCCCCAGAGTATGCAGAAACTTCAGCAGCGCCCCCGGCGATTCCGGGAATTCGAAGCTGTACAGTCGCTCCTGCAAGGGTTTTGACGGACGTCCACCGACCATATAGCGCACGTGCAGTTTTGCCATTTCATCGTCGGAAAGATCCACCACACTGTAGCCACCCTCGTTGAGCAACTGAAGAATTTCCTTACGTTCCTCCAGCCCACGACTCAGACGTACCCCGACAAAAATACAAGCGTCTTTGGCATCAGCAAAACGGTAGTTAAACTCAGTAACCGAGCGCCCACCCAGCAATTGGCAGAATTTCAGGAAACTGCCCTTCTCTTCCGGGATGGTCACTGCCAGCAATGCTTCACGTTGCTCCCCGAGCTCGCAGCGTTCAGAAACGTAGCGCAGGCCGTGGAAATTAACGTTGGCACCAGAAAGCACATGCGCCAGCCGTTCACCGCGAATATTGTGCTGGGCGATGTATTTTTTCATTCCTGCCAGCGCCAGCGCGCCCGATGGCTCAGCCACGGCTCGCACATCTTCAAACAGGTCTTTCATCGCCGCGCAAATAGCATCGCTATCGACGGTGATAATGTCATCGAGATACTCCTGGCACAGACGGAAGGTTTCATCACCAATGCGTTTAACCGCTACGCCTTCAGCAAAAAGACCGACGCGTGGGAGATCCACCGGATGACCGGCCTCCAGCGCCGCTTTCAGGCAAGCAGAATCTTCAGCCTCCACGGCAATCACTTTAATTTGTGGCATCAACTGTTTAATCAGTACTGCGACACCGGCGGCCAGACCACCGCCACCGACCGGTACAAAAACGCGATCAAGATGGGCATCCTGCTGCAGTAATTCCAGCGCCAGCGTACCTTGCCCGGCAATCACCATCGGGTGATCGAACGGCGGGACCCAGGTAAAGCCTTGCTGTTGCGACAGCTCAATTGCTTTGGCTTTGGCTTCATCAAAGTTCGCGCCGTGCAGCAATACTTCGCCACCGAAACCGCGCACGGCATCGACTTTGATATCAGCGGTAGCCGTCGGCATGACAATCAGCGCTTTCACACCTAAACGCGCAGAGGAGAACGCCACGCCCTGGGCATGGTTTCCTGCTGATGCAGTGATCACGCCATGCGCTTTCTGCGCTTCAGTCAGTCCCGCCATCATGGCATAGGCTCCGCGCAGCTTGAAACTGTGCACGGGCTGTCGGTCTTCGCGTTTCACCAGAATGACGTTATCGAGGCGCGAAGAGAGCTTGTCCATTTTTTGTAACGGTGTGACCTGCGCCGCTTCGTACACCGGCGCACGCAGTACCGCTCTGAGATATTCAGCACCTTCCGGTGTGCCGGACAGGGGTTGTGAATCCGCCATCGTCTTAACCCCCCAGTTTCGATTTATCGCGCACCGCACCTTTGTCGGCGCTGGTTGCCAGGCTGGCATAGGCGCGCAGGGCAAAAGAGACCTGACGCTGACGATCTTTTGGTGTCCAGGCTTTGTCACCGCGTGCTTCCTGCGCTTCACGGCGCGCAGCGATTTCCGCATCACTCAGTTGCAGTTGAATGCCACGATTCGGGATATCGATAGCAATCATGTCGCCATCTTCGATAATCGCGATATTACCGCCGCTGGCCGCTTCCGGTGAAACGTGACCGATAGAGAGGCCCGAAGTACCGCCAGAGAAACGGCCATCTGTTATCAGGGCACAGGCCTTGCCCAGACCCATCGATTTCAGGAAGGTGGTTGGGTAGAGCATTTCCTGCATGCCCGGCCCGCCTTTCGGCCCTTCATAGCGAATAACTACCACGTCGCCGGCAACCACTTTGCCGCCAAGAATAGCCTCAACCGCATCGTCCTGGCTTTCATACACTTTTGCCGGGCCGGTGAATTTCAGGATGCTGTCATCCACGCCTGCGGTTTTCACGATGCAGCCGTTTTCCGCGAAGTTACCGTACAACACAGCCAGGCCGCCGTCTTTGCTGTAGGCGTGTTCCAGCGAGCGGATACAACCTTCGGCGCGATCGTCATCCAGCGTATCCCAACGGCAGTCCTGCGAGAACGCTTGGGTGGTACGGATGCCGGCCGGGCCTGCGCGGAACATCTTTTTCACCGCGTCATCTTTGGTCAGCATCACGTCATAGCGATCGAGCGTTTGCGGCAGCGTCAGACCCAACACGTTTTTCACGTCACGGTTCAGCAGGCCTGCTCTGTCCAGTTCACCTAAAATGCCCAGTACGCCGCCCGCACGGTGCACATCTTCCATATGGTATTTCTGCGTACTCGGCGCCACTTTACACAGTTGCGGGACTTTGCGGGACAGCTTGTCGATGTCACTCATAGTGAAGTCGATTTCCGCTTCCTGCGCTGCCGCCAGCAGGTGCAGAACGGTGTTGGTGGAGCCGCCCATTGCGATATCCAGGGTCATAGCGTTTTCAAACGCCGCCTTGCTGGCAATGTTGCGCGGCAGAGCGGAAGCGTCATCCTGCTCATAATAGCGTTTGGTCAACTCGACAATACGCGAACCGGCATTGAGAAACAGTTGCTTACGGTCAGCGTGGGTCGCCAGCAGCGAACCATTACCCGGCTGCGACAGACCCAACGCTTCGGTCAGACAGTTCATCGAGTTGGCGGTGAACATCCCCGAGCAGGAGCCGCAAGTCGGACAGGCGGAACGCTCAACCTGTTCGCTTTGTGAGTCAGAGACTTTCGGGTCCGCGCCCTGAATCATCGCATCAACCAGGTCGAGCTTGATGATTTGGTCAGAAAGCTTGGTTTTCCCGGCTTCCATTGGGCCACCGGAAACAAAGATCACCGGAATATTCAGGCGCAAAGAGGCCATTAACATCCCGGGGGTGATTTTGTCGCAGTTGGAGATGCAGACCATCGCATCGGCACAGTGGGCGTTAACCATGTACTCGACCGAATCGGCAATCAGCTCGCGCGACGGCAGTGAATACAGCATGCCCCCGTGGCCCATGGCAATTCCGTCATCCACAGCAATGGTGTTGAACTCTTTTGCTACGCCGCCTGAAGCTTCAATTTGTTCGGCAACCAGCTTACCGAGATCGCGCAGATGCACGTGCCCTGGCACGAACTGGGTAAAGGAGTTCACCACAGCGATAATCGGTTTACCGAAGTCGTCATCGGTCATCCCGGTGGCGCGCCACAATGCGCGGGCACCCGCCATATTACGGCCATGGGTGGTGGTGGCAGAACGATACTTAGGCATGCTTGATTAACTCCCGTCTGTCTAATAATTGGGACGGTGCGTGCCGTCCCAAATTTATGTTTATTGATTAACCTGATCCAACCAGCCGTATTTATCTTCCGTTTCACCGGTGAAGAGGCCAAAGAAGGCTTGCTGGATGCGTTTGGTGACTGGACCGCAGCGGCCTTCACCGACCTGAATACCATCAACGCTGCGTACTGGTGTGATTTCCGCTGCGGTGCCGGACATGAACACTTCGTCGGCCAGATACAGCGATTCACGGGAAAGTACCTGCTCACGCACTTCGATATCGAGATCTTTCGCCAGCTTAATGATCGCGTCACGCGTGATGCCTGGCAGCGCAGAAGAGGTAAATGGCGGGGTGAACAGAATGCCGTCTTTAACTTCAAACAGGTTTTCACCGGCACCTTCGGAGATGTAGCCATTCACGTCCAGCGCAATACCTTCCTGATAACCATGACGACGCGCTTCGCTACCCACCAGCAACGAAGACAAATAGTTACCACCAGCTTTAGCCGCAGTAGGGATAGTGTTTGGTGCAACACGGTTCCAGGAAGAAACCATGGCATCAATCCCCTGATCCAGAGCATCTGCACCGAGGTAAGCCCCCCATGGGAACGCAGCAATAATCACATCAGTGGTGTATCCCGCAGGCGGGTTAACGCCCATACCTACATCGCCAACAAAAACTAGCGGACGGATATAGGCGCTGGTCAGATTGTTTTTGCGGATCACCGCGCGGCACGCTTCCATCAGTTCATCAACGCTCTGAGAGACCGGAAAACGATAGATCTTGGCTGAATCACGCAGACGCTGCATATGTTCGCGATGACGGAACACCACCGGCCCTTTGTGAGAGTCGTAGCAACGGATGCCTTCAAATACCGAAGTACCGTAATGCAGCGCGTGGGACATCACGTGAACCTTCGCGTCTTCCCAACGAATCATCTCGCCATTAGACCAAATGTAATCAGCTTTTTTCGTCGTCATTTTTCTTCCTTTTGCGCTCAGGCGCGGATTTGTTGTGATGTGGTTGTGCTCTGGCAGATAGCAACGTGTGCAACATCTACCAGTTTACTTAACTGACTAAACAGTAAGTCGACCGACCGGGGGCTGGCAACGGTCAATTCGATATTTATATTCTGCGCATCGCTGGCGGCTTCCATATTCATGGAGCACACCTGAAAACCACGATGGCGTACCACGCGTAAAACACGTTCTAACGTTTCCGGGTTGAAACGAGCCTCAACGGCGACCTGATGTTGCATCATGATAATTTCTCCAGCATTTCTGAGTTGCTGGCACCTGGTGGTACCAGAGGCCAGACATTCTCAAGTTCGTCGATTGAGACATGAAGCAGGTATGGCCCCTCACTGTTCAGCATAGTGTCGAGAGCCGCTTCAACCTGGTCTTTACGGGTGATGTGTTGACCTGGGATGCCGAAGGCACTGGCCAACATGAGGAAATCGGGGTTATCGGTAAGGGTAGTTTCGCTATAACGTTCCTGGAAAAACAGCTGCTGCCATTGTCGAACCATGCCTAACCGTTGGTTGTCGAGTAAGACGATCTTCAACGGCAATTGCTTGCGTTTTACGGTGCCCAGCTCCTGTACATTCATCATGAAGGAACCGTCACCGGAGATACAGATTACCGTATCGTTCGGGCGAGCTACCTGCGCGCCAACCGCAGCAGGTAAACCAAAGCCCATCGTTCCCAACCCGCTGGAAGTAATGAAATTTTCCGGGCGGGTATAGGTCATATGCTGTGCCGACCACATCTGATGCTGGCCAACATCCGTTGTAACAACGCTTTCCGCAGGTTTACGGTCCGACAGTTGTTTTAACAACAACGGCGCATAGATGGCCTCACCCGGATGGTCGTAGCGCCAGGTATGCTCTGCGCGCAGTTCTGCACTGTGCTGACGCCAGGCGTCAACGTTCAGAGGTTGTTGTAATGCCGGTAACAGCGTATTTAAATCGCCCTGTAACGCTACGTGCGCCTGACGCAGTTTGTTCATCTCAGCCGGATCGATATCCATGTGGATCACGCTGGCGTTCGGAGCGAAGGTGTTCAGCTTGCCAGTCACCCGGTCATCAAAACGAGCCCCGACAGCGATCAGTAAGTCGCATTCCTGCACCGCAAAATTCGCGGCCTTGGTTCCGTGCATCCCCAGCATTCCCAGGTAATACGAATAATCAGCGTCAACGGCGCCCAGACCTTTCAGCGTACAAGCGACCGGTAATTGGGTCAGCGCGATAAATTCACGCAGGGCAGGAACCGCCTGCGCCATACCAACGCCCCCCCCTACGTACAGGATTGGTTTTTGCGCCTGCGCCAGCATGTTACGCGCCAGCTCAACGTCAGCATGAGGGAATGCGGCCGCATCTTCTACGGTCGTGAAATACGGTTCCAGCATACCGCTGGCTAACTGGATATCTTTCGGGATATCAACCAGAACAGGCCCCGGACGGCCGGAGTTAGCCACGTTGAAAGCTTCCGCCATAATGCGCGGCAACTCCTCCAGTGACTGGACCAGGAAGCTATGTTTGGTGCAGGACAGCGACATACCCAGCACGTCCACTTCCTGAAACGCATCGGTTCCGATGAATGGTGCAGCAACCTGGCCGGTGATGGCCACAACAGGAACGGAATCTAACAGCGCATCAGCAAGACCCGTAATCAGGTTGGTAGCACCTGGACCGGAAGTGGCGATGCATACACCGGTTTTACCTGTAGAGCGGGCATAGCCAATAGCCGCCATCGCCGCGCCCTGCTCATGACGGCACAACAGGTGTTCTACGCCGCCGTCATACAACGCATCGTAAACCGGCATAATTGCGCCACCGGGATAACCGAAAACGGTTTTAACCCCTTGTGCACGCAACGCATGTACCACCCACTGAGCCCCATTCATAGTTACATCCCCGCCGTAAATCTTGAGAAACAGAATTTTATGCTACCGTTCACTTTCTGCTCCTCGTGTCTGTTTTTAAGGTCAAAAAAAACCCCCGAACCTTTCGGTGCGGGGGTCTTAGTTCGTTAAGGCTTGTTTTCTAAGCCTTTCCTCGTCCAAGTGCAGCCCCGCACGGTGGGATAATAATCACCACCACGCTAATCACGACCAGGCTAATCACTCGTAGAAGGGCTGTCATTTTTGTATTTTCTTGCATCTTGTTCGAAGGAATGCCTAAAGAGTTACCATAGAATTTGCGAATAGCACAAGATATTTTTGTTTTCATTTTTCTGACGCCGTTAACGGTTTAGATAAATACCGTTGTTTTTTATACAAAAAATATAAAATGAAAATATTTCACGTTTCAGCGCATCAGCACAATCTGCGATCCCTTCTCTCAGCACACTCATACGCATTTGCGAGCGAGATTCCAGACATAGTGCAAACAATACCTGAGTACACAAAAACACAGGAATAAGCATCTAAAAACACCAATTATGCAGAATCTTGCCAATATCTATTGAGACATAATATTCCTATCAGGAGGGGTTATGTCACTATCGATTGTTCACACACGCGCCGCCCTCGGCGTGAATGCACCAGCCATTACCATCGAAGTACATATTAGTAATGGCCTGCCTGGTTTAACCATGGTGGGGTTACCTGAAACGACAGTGAAAGAGGCTCGCGATCGGGTACGCAGTGCAATTATTAATAGCGGGTATGAATTCCCCGCCAGGAAGATAACCATCAACCTGGCTCCGGCTGACCTCCCCAAAGAAGGTGGGCGATATGATTTACCTATCGCCGTTGCGCTTCTGGCCGCCTCTGAGCAGCTTACAACCCATAATCTCGATACCTATGAGCTGGTAGGCGAATTAGCGCTTACAGGCGCTTTACGCGGCGTTCCAGGCGCTATATCAAGTGCAACCGAAGCGATTCGTGCAGGCCGGCGAATCATTGTCGCTAAAGAGAATGCCGCAGAAGTTGGCCTAATACACGGTGAAGGGTGCTTGATTGCCGATCACCTTCAGGCGGTATGCGCATTTCTGGAAGGAAAGCATGATTTAGATAAACCGCAATCTGCAGACTTTACCGCCGAACCTTCGCCAGAGGATCTCAGTGATGTCATCGGTCAGGAACAGGGCAAACGGGGGCTGGAGATCACCGCCGCAGGTGGTCACAACCTCCTGCTTATCGGCCCTCCGGGTACGGGCAAGACCATGCTGGCCAGCCGCCTCAGGGGATTGCTTCCTCCACTTAGCAACGATGAGGCGCTGGAAAGTGCAGCGATCCTCAGTCTGGTCAATTCCGATACAATACAAAAACAGTGGAAGCAACGCCCTTTTCGTTCTCCCCATCACAGTGCTTCATTAACCGCAATGGTGGGGGGTGGTTCTATTCCCGCCCCGGGAGAGATCTCCCTGGCGCATAACGGTATATTATTTCTGGATGAATTACCTGAGTTTGAGCGACGCACGCTGGATGCACTACGCGAGCCTATTGAGTCTGGACAGATCCATTTGTCCCGCACGCGGGCTAAAATAACCTACCCAGCGCGTTTTCAACTGATTGCTGCTATGAATCCCAGCCCAACGGGCCATTATCAGGGGAACCATAACCGCAGCAGTTCAGAACAGACGCTGCGTTATCTCAATCGACTATCAGGGCCTTTTCTTGACCGCTTTGATCTCTCCCTCGAAATCCCCTTGCCACCCCCAGGCATACTCAGCCAGTGCGCGGTGAAAGGAGAAGACAGCGCTACGGTAAAACAACGCGTTCTGGCTGCACGGGAACGTCAGTACCAGCGGCAAAATAAGTTAAATGCGTATCTGGACAGTCAGGATATACATAAATTTTGCATGCTTCGTAGAGATGATGCGCACTGGCTTGAGGACACGTTAGCTCGTCTTGGATTGTCCATCCGCGCCTGGCTACGTCTGATAAAAGTCGCACGTACAATTGCGGATATTGAACAGTGCAACCATATCACCCGCCTGCACTTACAGGAGGCCGTTGCTTATCGGGCGATAGATCGGTTATTAATTCACCTGCAGAAATTACAGGCATAAAAAAAGGGCTTACGCCCTTTTTTTATCAATCATCAGATTCGGTGTAATCTTCTGCACCTTCTACCTGAGGTTTCCCGCCAGACAGAGTGTGGAAGCGTTTCGGACGCTTAATACGCGTCATGTACTTGGACCACACACGTTCAGCCTCAGTAACCGGTTCACGTTCACCGCGGCATACCGCAACAAACAATTTTTCTTCTTCCGTTACTGGCTCACGTTTGCCCAGATCCAGCTCGTTGAAGGCATAGCCATGACGCTCGAGCAGCTGTGCCTCTTTAATGGTGAAATCACCATGACGGGAGAATCCGCGGGGGTAATATTTATTGTCGAAATATCGATTAGTCGTCGTAAAGCTTTCCGCCATCCTGCACGCTCCTAATTCTTTGGCCGAGCTATTTATGGCGCGGAGTATTAGTTACGCTTGACAGAGCGTCAAACAAAAGATTTAAATCATCACGACAAATAATTTTATGGAGCGCGTTGTGGATACGGAATTGTTAAAAACTTTCCTGGAAGTTAGCCGGACACGCCACTTTGGTCGGGCAGCTGAAGCGCTCTACCTGACCCAGTCGGCAGTAAGTTTTCGGATCAGACAACTGGAAAATCAACTGGGTGTGAACCTGTTCACCCGACACAGAAACAATATTCGTTTGACCGCTGCGGGTGAGAAATTATTGCCTTACGCAGAAACGCTGATGAATACGTGGCAAGCAGCACGTAAGGAGGTCGCAAATACCTCGCGGCACAACGAGTTTTCGATCGGTGCCAGTGCATCCCTTTGGGAATGCATGCTCAATGACTGGTTGCGGCGTTTATACCAATCTCAGGAGCCACAATCCAGCCTGCAGTTTGAAGCGAGGATCGCTCAGCGACAGTCGTTAGTAAAACAGCTCCATGAACGACAGCTTGATCTACTGATTACTACCGAAACGCCCAAAATGGACGAATTTAGCAGCCAACTGTTGGGATATTTCACGCTGGCGCTCTATTGCAGTTCTCCTTCACAAACCAAAGATGAACTGAATTATCTGCGTCTGGAATGGGGACCTGACTTTCAGCAACACGAAGCGGGATTGATTGCAGGAGATGAAGTGCCGGTACTTACCACCAGTTCTGCAGAACTGGCAAGACAGCAACTTTCTGTAATTAAGGGGTTTAGTTGGCTTCCCGTCAACTGGGCCAGAACCAAAAGCGATCTTCACACGGTTACTGACAGTACGACGCTTTCACGTCCGCTATATGCGGTTTGGCTGCAAAATAGCGACAAACATGCGCTAATTCGTGATCTGCTGAAAACAAATATTTTGGAAGATTAATGAAAACGCTGGCAAGGATGCCGGGAAACAATGAACAGGAAGATCTCAAACAAAATGTTCAGGTAAAAAAAATCCTTAGCAAAAATGCTAAGGATTGTTTCTGGCAGGGGCGGAGAGACTCGAACTCGCGACACCCGGTTTTGGAGACCGGTGCTCTACCAACTGAGCTACGCCCCTAAATTTTCTTATCATTAAGCCTGCTTAGTAGCAGGCTTAATTTTCTAATAAGTGGCGGAACGGACGGGACTCGAACCCGCGACCCCCTGCGTGACAGGCAGGTATTCTAACCAACTGAACTACCGCTCCACCGAATTTCTTTGTCACCACCCGGATTATTCATCCCGGTTTACTGCAATTTGATGCCTGGCAGTTCCCTACTCTCGCATGGGGAGACCCCACACTACCATCGGCGCTACGGCGTTTCACTTCTGAGTTCGGCATGGGGTCAGGTGGGACCACCGCGCTACAGCCGCCAGGCAAATTCTGTTTATCAGACCGCTTTTTGCGTTCTGATGTAATCTGTAATCAANCTGAAATCAATGTCTCTCTTCGCCAAAACATCTTCGGCGTTGTAAGGTTAAGCCTCACGGTTCATTAGTATCGGTTAGCTCAATGTATCGCTACACTTACACACCCGACCTATCAACGTCATCGTCTTTAACGTTCCTTCAGGAGACTTATAGTCTCAGGGAGAACTCATCTCGGGGCAAGTTTCGTGCTTAGATGCTTTCAGCACTTATCTCTTCCGCATTTAGCTACCGGGCAATGCCATTGGCATGACAACCCGAACACCAGTGATGCGTCCACT
>NZ_JANEWL010000039.1:0-36067 GCF_028069815.1 Citrobacter sp. Awk 2 | reverse complement strand
TGGTTGCGGGGGCCGGATTTGAACCGACGACCTTCGGGTTATGAGCCCGACGAGCTACCAGGCTGCTCCACCCCGCGTCACCGTACTGCTTGTACTTCATCAAATTTTAATTGGTTGCGGGGGCCAGATTTGAACTGACGACCTTCGGGTTATGAGCCCGACGAGCTACCAGGCTGCTCCACCCCGCGTCCGTGGATGCGCACTATACTCTGCTCGCATTTTCATGCAACCCTTTTTTCACCTTGATCACGTTTTTAGGCTGAAAATGAACAAAAACAACGCATTCTGGATTATTTTTTGCTCAAAATTTGCGTTGGGGTATGTATACGCATTTCATTAGCTTCGGGGGTTTGTTATCTTCGTCTCGCATTCAGGCAACATAAGACGAGAACAATGAAAGGACGTTGGGCAAAATATCTTCTGGCGGGAGCTGTAGTCGCGATGCTCGCCGCGTGTTCCTCAAAACCCACCGATCGTGGGCAGCAGTATAAAGACGGGAAATTTACCCAGCCTTTCTCACTGGTGAACCAACCTGATGCGGTTGGCGCGCCAATTAACGCCGGCGATTTCGCCGAGCAGGTTAATCAAATTCGCAGCGCTTCCCCGCGTTTGTACGGTAACCAGAGCAACGTCTACAACGCTATCCAGCAGTGGCTACGTGCGGGCGGTGATACGCGCAGTATGCGCCAGTTTGGTATTGATGCCTGGCAAATGGAAGGGGCGGACAATTATGGTAACGTCCAGTTTACCGGTTACTACACGCCGGTTATCCAGGCGCGGCATACGCGCCAGGGCGAGTTTCAGTATCCTATCTATCGCATGCCGCCAAAACGTGGGCGCTTACCCTCTCGTGCTGAGATCTATGCAGGCGCGCTCAGCGACAATTACATTCTGGCGTACAGCAACTCTCTGATGGATAACTTCATCATGGATGTTCAGGGCAGCGGATACATTGATTTTGGTGATGGTAGCCCGCTTAACTTCTTTAGCTATTCCGGGAAAAATGGCCACGCTTATCGCAGTATCGGTAAGGTGCTGATCGATCGCGGTGAAGTGAAGAAAGAAGATATGTCGATGCAGGCCATTCGCCATTGGGGTGAGACGCACAGTGAAGCCGAAGTGCGTGAGCTGCTGGAGCAGAACCCATCATTCGTTTTCTTTAAGCCGCAATCTTTTGCACCGGTCAAAGGGGCCAGTGCTGTACCGTTGATTGGTCGTGCATCTGTTGCGTCTGACCGCAGTATTATCCCTGCAGGTACGACGTTACTGGCGGAAGTTCCGCTACTGGACAATAACGGGAAATTCACCGGTCAGTATGAATTACGTCTGATGGTCGCGTTAGATGTCGGTGGGGCGATCAAAGGGCAGCACTTCGACATCTACCAGGGTATTGGTGCAGACGCCGGACACCGTGCAGGGTGGTATAATCACTACGGACGCGTGTGGGTGCTGAAAACAGCGGCCAACGCGGGTAACGTATTTAGCGGTTAATTGCCTGATGACGGCTGCGCTTTATCAGGCCTGCTCAATAATGTAGGCCGGATAAGCGAAGCGCCATCCGGCAGTCATACTGCTCGGTATTAATGAATTTGAGGTTCTATGTCTGTGGTTATCAGTGATACCTGGCGCCAGCGTTTTGGCGGTACGGCACGCCTGTATGGCGAAAATGCGCTGCAGCTGTTTGCCCAATCGCACGTTTGTGTCGTTGGAATTGGCGGCGTGGGGTCGTGGGCGGCGGAAGCGCTGGCGCGTACCGGTATTGGCGCTATTACACTCATCGATATGGATGATGTGTGCGTCACTAATACTAACCGTCAAATCCATGCTTTGCGTGATAACGTCGGCCTGGCGAAAGCCGAGGTGATGGCCGAACGTATACGTCAGATTAACCCGGAGTGCCGGGTGACCGTGGTTGATGATTTTGTCACGCCGGATAACGTTGCCGAATATATGAGCGCAGGATTCTCGTATGTTATTGATGCAATTGATAGTGTGCGCCCAAAAGCGGCACTGATCGCATATTGCCGACGTAATAAAGTTCCGCTGGTGACCACCGGAGGCGCGGGGGGACAGATTGATCCCACGCAGATTCAGGTGGTTGATTTGGCAAAAACCATCCAGGACCCACTGGCGGCGAAGCTACGTGAGCGGCTGAAAAGTGATTTTGGGGTAGTGAAAAACAGCAAAGGCAAGTTGGGCGTGGATTGCGTGTTTTCGACTGAGGCGCTGGTTTACCCGCAGGCCGATGGCTCGGTGTGTGCAATGAAGGCCACGGCGGAAGGGCCGAAGCGTATGGATTGTGCATCCGGGTTTGGCGCTGCCACCATGGTGACGGCGACTTTTGGTTTTGTGGCCGTGTCCCACGCGCTGAAGAAGATGATGGCGAAGGCGGCGCGCCAGCCCTGATTGTGTCGGATGGCGCTGCGCTTATCCGACCTACGCTTTGTGCGGCGTTGTCGGCCAGATAAGACGCATCAACGTTGCCATCCGGCATCCTGAGCTGCCTCAACGAGCGCATTCAGCCCCTGACTACGTGACGCGCTCAGTTGTGCGCTTAAGCCCAACTCATCAAATAACGCCATCGGCGAATGAGCCTGTAACTCCGCAGTAGTTTTACCTTCGATAGCAGTGAGTAGTACCGCCAGCAGGCCGCGCACAATTCGGCCTTCACTATCACCGAAGAAGTGAAGTGTGCCATTCTCATGCAGACTGTATCCCAGCCAAACGCGGTTTTCACATCCGGCAATCTCTTTTGCCTGCGCCTTCAGATCATCCGAAAGGGCCGGAAGTTGCTTACCCAGTAGAATAAGTTGACGATATTTATCTTCCCACTGAGTGAGCGGGATAAAAGTATTCCGTAACGTCTCTTCCGTTACGATTGTGCCAAACGGGTGTCCGGCGAACAGAGGGCTTGTCATTAGTCCACCAATATTTCCAGTGCGCGGTCAACGGCAGTGACCAACGCATCAACATCGCTTCGGGTATTATAAGGTGCAAATGAGGCGCGCAGCGTCCCGGAGACGCCCAGCTCCGCCAGCAACGGTTGCGCACAGTGCTGTCCGGCGCGCAGCGCAATGCCATACTCAGCCAGCAGCGTCACCATATCGCTGTGGTGCACTCCTGTAAAATCAAAGGCTAACAGGCTTGAGTCCTGGCAACGGAAGGAGCGAAATCCCGGCCGTTTCGCCAGCGCATCTTCTGCTAGCGTTGCCAGACTGCGGCTCCAGTTTTCGGCTTGCACGATATCAATATCCGCAAGCCATTCAAGCGCCGCACTTAATCCAATGACGCCCGCAACGTTCGGCGTGCCTGCCTCAAGCTTCCACGGTGCCGCTTGTGTGGTGAAACCGTCAAAGCTGACTTCGCTAATCATTTTACCGCCGCCGAGCCACGGTGACATGGCCTCCAACAGTTCGGGTTTACCATACAGTACGCCAATACCCGTCGGACCATATAATTTGTGACCAGAAAAAGCATAGAAATCAATATCTAACTGCTGGACGTCAGCGGGGAAATGTACAACGCCCTGAGCGCCATCCACCATCACCACCATGCCTGCTGCATGAGCAAGCGTAATCGCGCGGACTAAATCAGGGCAGCCACCGGTGACGTTTGACATCTGACCGAGAGCCAGAATGCGACTGCGGGGGGTGATGAGGTCCGCCAGAGACTCAGTGTCAGGCAGCAAATGGGCATTGAGCTGAAGCTTGATGATTTTAGCCCCCGTTTGCTCCGCCACCATCAGCCAGGGAACCAGGTTGGCATGATGCTCCGCTACGCTTACGATAATCTCGTCGCCCGGTTGTAAGCGCGGACGCGCGTAACTTTGGGCAACCATGTTGATAGCCTCCGTCGTACCGCGGGTCCAGACCACCGTCTTGTCATCGGGAGCATTGATGAGACGCGCGACTTTTTCTCGCGCGGCCTCATAGCGCGCGGTCAGACGCTGGGCTTCAGCAAACTGGCTGCGATGGACGTTCCCGCCGCTCAGACTATAAAACTGATGGGTCGCCTCAATCACTGCCTGCGGCTTCAATGCCGTCGCGGCGCTGTCGAGATAGACACCTGCATCGTTGAGTGCGGGAAATTGTGCGCGAAACTGCGTGGGGTTAAAAGCGTTCATGGTATTCCTCAGTTCAGTAAACCGATCGTGGCGCAAAAAGGGCGCAGACACAAGGGTTGCGCTAACCATCGGAATCCTCTGGATATCCCGGCGAAGTCTGTGCAGTGTCTTATGCTAAATAGTGTTAGGCGAATAATTTTGCCTGTTATGGAATTCGCTTTATCTGGCATAAATTGCTGTGAGGAGAAAAATATGAAAAAGACTGCCGCCATAATCTCTGCCTGTATGCTGACTTTTGCCCTGAGCGCCTGTTCCGGTCCGAATTACGTGATGCACACCAACGATGGCCGGACAATCGTGTCTGACGGTAAGCCAAAGACCGATAATGAGACAGGAATGATTTCGTATAAAGACGCTAACGGCAACAAACAGCAGATTAACCGTACCGATGTGAAAGAGATGGTCGAACTGGAGAAATAGCCGGTCGTCATTGGCAGACACACGGACAAAAAAAAGCACCGCAATTTGGCGGTGCTACATTAATCACTATGGACAGACAGGGTAAATGTACAGGAAGTGAAAAAGGGTAGCTTTGCTACCATGGTCTGAATCGCAGACCAATTGCAAACACAACAACACAACATCACAACCGTAAGCCAAAAGCCCACCAGAACACGCATTCCGATAAAACTTTTCGTTCCGGCTTCAGGAAGTGCCGCCACTATAGGTATTTGCTGGTAGAACCTCAACGGACAATTTATAATGGCTCAGATTAAAAAAACTAATAGGTTACAGCCTGTTAGGTAATTGTTAAATTCATTTAACATCAAAGCCTAAAAGTCATGTCAAAACGATTACCACCCTTAAATGCGTTACGTGTTTTTGATGCTGCCGCGCGCCATTTAAGCTTTACGCGCGCAGCAGAAGAACTTTTTGTGACGCAGGCCGCAGTAAGTCACCAAATCAAGTCACTTGAGGATTTTTTGGGGCTGAAGCTGTTTCGTCGGCGCAATCGATCGCTGTTGTTGACGGAAGAAGGTCAAAGCTATTTCCTCGACATCAAAGAGATTTTTTCGCAATTAACCGATGCGACGCGTAAACTTCAGGCACGCAGTGCAAAAGGCGCGCTTACCGTCAGTTTATTGCCCAGTTTTGCGATTCAATGGCTGGTGCCCAGACTCTCTAGCTTTAACTCAGCTTATCCGGGAATCGATGTCAGGATCCAGGCCGTGGACCGTCAGGAAGACAAACTGGCCGACGATGTCGATGTGGCTATTTTCTACGGACGAGGCAACTGGCCGGGCCTGCGCGTTGAAAAATTGTACGCAGAATATTTATTGCCGGTCTGCTCGCCGCTGCTACTTACCGGTGATAAGCCACTGAAGACGCCGGATGATCTGGCAAAACACACATTGTTGCACGATGCATCGCGGCGTGACTGGCAAGCTTATACGCGCCAGCTCGGGCTGAATCATATCAACGTACAGCAGGGACCTATCTTCAGCCATAGCGCCATGGTGCTACAGGCCGCTATCCATGGGCAGGGCGTTGCGTTGGCCAATAACGTTATGGCGCAGTCCGAAATTGAAGCCGGACGTCTGGTTTGTCCTTTTAATGATGTTCTGGTCAGCAAAAACGCATTTTATCTGGTTTGTCATGACAGTCAGGCAGAACTGGGTAAAATAGCCGCCTTCCGTCAGTGGATACTGGCGAAAGCGGCCACGGAACAAGAAAAATTCCGCTTTCGTTATGAACAATAATTTACGTAGGGTATTAACATGACCAGCCGTTTTATGCTGATTTTTGCCGCCATCAGTGGCTTTATCTTTGTAGCTCTGGGAGCCTTTGGGGCACATGTTCTGAGTAAAACCCTCGGCGTTGTTGAAATGGGGTGGATCCAGACTGGCCTTGAGTATCAGGCATTTCATACACTGGCTATTTTTGGTCTGGCCGTCGCCATGCAGCGACGTATTAGCATTTGGTTTTACTGGAGTAGCGTGTTTCTGGCATTAGGGACCGTGCTGTTTAGCGGCAGTCTGTATTGCCTCGCGCTTTCTCATTTACGCCTGTGGGCGTTTGTTACCCCTGTCGGTGGTTTTAGCTTCCTTGTAGGCTGGGCACTGATGTTAGTGGGCGCTATTCGATTGAAACGTAAGGGCGTAAGCCATGAATAAGGTTGTATTGTTGTGTCGCCCGGGTTTTGAAAAAGAGTGCGCCGCAGAAATTACGGATAAAGCAGGGCGTCGCGAAATCTTTGGTTTCGCCCGCGTTAAAGAAAATGCGGGTTATGTCATCTTTGAATGCTATCAGCAGGAAGATGCGGAAAAGCTCGTTAAAGAGTTGCCGTTTAGCTCGCTGATTTTTGCTCGCCAAATGTTTGTTGTTGGCGAGCTACTGCAATATTTGCCGCCGGAAGATCGCATCACACCGATCGTCGGTATGCTGCAGGGCGTGGTGGAGAAAGGCGGCGATTTGCGTGTCGAAGTTGCCGACACGAATGAAAGCAAAGAGCTGGTGAAATTTTGCCGCAAATTTACCGTACCGCTGCGCGCTGCGCTGCGTGAAGCGGGTGTGCTGGCAAAGTATGAAACGCCAAAACGTCCGGTAGTGCACGTCTTCTTTATTGCACCTGGCTGTTGCTACACGGGCTACTCCTGGCCTGATAATAACTCGCCGTTCTATATGGGCATTCCGCGACTGAAATTCCCGGCTGATGCGCCGAGCCGTTCAACGCTGAAGCTGGAAGAGGCGCTGCATGTGTTTATTCCTGCCGATGAGTGGGATGAGCGTCTGGCCAATGGAATGTATGCCGTTGATTTAGGCGCATGTCCTGGCGGTTGGACCTACCAACTGGTTAAACGCAATATGTGGGTGTACTCGGTGGATAATGGTCCGATGGCGCAAAGCCTGATGGATACCGGGCAGGTCACCTGGTTGCGGGAAGATGGATTTAAGTATCGCCCGAATCGTAACAACATCTCGTGGATGGTCTGCGATATGGTGGAGAAACCGGCCAAAGTTGCAGCGCTGATGGCGCAATGGCTGGTGAACGGCTGGTGCCGCGAGACGATTTTTAACCTTAAGCTGCCGATGAAAAAGCGCTACGAGGAAGTGTCGCAAAACCTGGCTTATATTCAGGCACAGCTCGATGAGCATGGCGTGAATGCGCAGATTCAGGCGCGTCAGCTTTATCACGACCGTGAAGAAGTCACCGTGCACGTACGTCGTCTGTGGGCTGCCGTCGGTGGTCGCCGCGACGAACGATAATACTTATTTGCCGGATGGCGGCGTGAACGCCTCATCCGGCCTGGCTTGTTTCAATCATTTCTGTATCTGAAATAATATGCGTCACATTTGCCAGATGCCCAATCTGCACCTCACCCGAGCGATTAAATTTACTCTTATCAATCAATAATAATGACTGCGCCGCGCGCTTAAGCAGGATGGATTTAAAATCGGCGTTGGTAGCATTTGAATCCCAGAGTGTACCGCCGTGGTCGATCCCCTCGCAGGAAAAGATAAACAGGTCGATATCAAGTGACTTTAGCTGTGAGATGAGCGATGGATTAACGTAGCAACCGTATTTACGCTCAAGTCGACCACCGGAACTGATTAGCTGAATATTTTCACGTTTTCCCAATTCGAGGCAAATCGGTTGGCTATTCGTAAATACGTGAATGTTAATGTCTGGCAACAGGCGAGCCAGGTACCAGCAAGTAGAACTGGCATCCAGCGCGATCACCATGCCTTCTTCTATCCACGTTAACGCGTCTCTGGCGATATCTGCTTTGTGAGAATAATGGCTTTTCAGTCTGATATGAAACGGCTCGCCGCAGTCCTGGTTTACCCGATGTATCACTTTGGCGCGCCCGTGATTACGCAGTACCTTACCCTGTGCCTGCAGTTGCGTAAGATCGCGACGGATAGTTTCTTTACTGACATTAAGCTGTGAGGATAAAGTTTCAGTCGTCAGACTTTTATGGTTGCTCAACAGATCCAGGATCGCTTGCAGGCGTGCTGCTTTCATGTTTTCTCCCCCCATCATGCGATGAATGCCCGTACCTGCCGGGCATTCAGGTAAGAGATTATGGCGTTACCCCTTTTTTTAACAGGATATTTCCGTACTTTGCCCGCTCCCCTGTAATAACGATTGCGAATACTTTTTGTGCGCGTTCATAAAATGCATAACGGTCAATGCGCGTGATGTCCGGGCAAGGTGTTTGTAATGACAATGCCTGCCGATATCGCGCTTCTACGTCGGGGTCGAGGGAGTCTCCTTCGACGGCGGCCATCATTACCAGTGGTGAGGCGTAACTGTCCAGTTCAAACAGCGGAATAATCGCCCGCAACAGGTCGCTGACCTGCAGGCCATCGGCCCGGATAACCTGCGGGCCCATACTGTGGGCCGGAAAGTGGGCGTCGGAAAAGATAATCTCATCACCGTGACCCATTTCAGCCAGTACCTTTAACAGGTCAGGGGAAATTAAGGGGGAAATCGTTTTGAGCATGTCACTCGACTCCTGTGAATACGGGTTCTGTTTGTGGGTAGAAGTAACGATATTGATAGTCCACCTGCGCACGAGCCTGCTCCGGAGAGGCAAATTCGCCGATACCAGACCAGGCAAACATCGCAGCACCGGCAACCGTCGTTTCGGCATCATCCAGCACTTTGATGGGAATACCCAGAACGTTCGCTTTTATCTGATTCCATAGTGCATTACGACTTCCTCCACCAACCAGAAGTAGCTCTGTCGCGTTGAAATGACCGATGGTTTCTAGTGTGTGTAGATTGTGCTGCAACTGGGCCGTCAATCCTTCCAGCGCAGCGCGGTAAAAGTGTCCGCGGGTACTGTTGAGTGTGACGCCCTGCCAGCCTGCACGTGGACTGGCAAGCAGGTCGCAGTGCATGGTTATACCTTCAGCGCCCGCCGGGACGGCCTGCGCTTCATCAATGAGCGTTTGCCAGGGGGTGTCGGGTGTCCACAGCAACTTACGTACCCACTCAAGCACGCCGGATGCCAGCCACTGCATACCGGGGTTATAGAGTCCCGACCGACTGTCCAGTTCACAAGTAGAACCCACATAGTCGCTGAGTAAGGCCGTATTCACCTGTGCGCTGCGTACCATCAGTATTTCCCATGTACCGGAAGAGAGCACGGGTTCATCTGGCTGTGCGCCTGCGCCAAAGAGCGCAAACTGCGTGTCGTGGCCGGCAGAGATAACCGGAATCCCCGCTGTGAGCCCAAGTTGCTTTGCCGCGTCATTTTTCAACGTTCCGATCTGCTCTCCCGCTTCAACTAAACGTGGAAACAGTCGGCGTGGTATCCCGGTAGCCTGCAAAATATCAGCACTGAAATCGCGCTGATGAATATCCAGCATCTGGCTGGTACCGGCCATGGTGATATCTGTGGTGAACTCACCGGTGAGGCGATGGTTGAGCAGTGATGAAATAAATAACCAGGCGTGTGCCTGTTCCAGCAATTGTGGGTGATTCTCTTTAAGCCATACCAGCTTGTACAGCGTGTTGAAACTGAACGCGCCAACGCCTGATATATCCTGTAATTTCTGAGGTGATATCCGTTGGCTGATAGAAGCCATGACGGCGGCAGTGCGTGGACATTTCCAACTGATAACCGGATAAAGCAGTTTGCCATACGCATCAACCAGCGCGCCATCAACGCCAAATGTAGTGACCGTTATCCCTCGAATGTTACAGGCGGTCAGTTCCGTGGTGAGTTGTTGGCAGCAATCGGCAAAGCGCTGCACAATGGCGTCGAGGGACCACTGATGCCAGCCAGCGTTCTCGACGGCGGTATCACTGGCGTTCGGGGTTGAGGCGCGGGCGACAATTTTTCCCTGGCGGTTAACCGCAATGGCTCGCACGTTGGTCGCGCCGCAGTCGAGAACCAGGATGACGTCATTCTTCATAATCACTCCCGAGACGGTGCCGGATGGCGGCGTAAACGCCTTATCCGGCCTACACGTTGTGCAACCGTAGGCCCGGTAAGCTTGCGCCACCGGGCTGAATCGCATTAACGTTTATACAGCGGGCCGTAGTTTTGGCAGGCGCGATAATCCTGGCCTTCGCTGTCCATGCCGTGGGCTGCCCATGCGGAAGGGCGATAGATCTTCTCTTCTTCCACGTTGTGCATACACACTGGGATACGCAGCATGGCGGCGAGCGTAATAAAGTCCGCACCAACGTGACCAATCGTCAGTACTCCGTGGTTGGCACCCCAGTTAGCCATGACGGAATAGACATCGCTGAACGGACCTTTGCCGGTTAAGCGCGGCGCAAACCAGGTTGTTGGCCAGGTAGAGTTGGTACGAGCATCAAGCTGAGCATGCACCTCCTTCGGTAATTCCACACTCCAGCCTTCCGCAATTTGTAGCACCGGGCCCAGGCCTTTGATGATATTGATGCGGGTCATGGTGAACGGTACGCCACCTTCGGTAAGAAAACGGGAAGAGTAGCCGCCGCCGCGGAAATACTCGTGGATCGCCGGACACCATTCGGTCGCCGCCAGGCAATCATCGGCTTCCTGCTGTGAGATCTCCCAATGTGGTTTCATGGTGGGCTGGCCTTCGCTGTCACGCTGTTTGCAGGAACCATCCAGTGCCGCAGAGCCGGAGTTAATCAGGTGAATAATGCCGTGCTCAGCAAGACCGGTCAGCGGTTTGCCTGTGACGCGTTCTACTGCTTCCGGTGACCAGTAGGTCCGTACATCAGCAAAGACCTGCGCTGTGCCGGTGAGCTGGTGACCAAACAACATTGCGACACCGTTCAGGCTGTCGTTCTCGGTGGCGACGACATACGGTTCGCGCACGCCATTCCAGTCAAATGAGCTATTCAGCAACGCTTCGGCGGTGTCACCGTTTGGATATTGATCCGTCCAGTGGCGCTGGCCCTGGAAGCCGGCGGCAATCGCGTTGTACCCCATCGACTCTTCAACCCGGCCTTTCTCTGCCAGTTTCTGGTTACCCTGCATCATGTCGCGGATGCACATTGCCATCAGCAGGCTCTCTTTCAGCACTGCACGGCTCTGTTCTTCATTTCGCTTATACTGTTGTGCGTTCTGATCCTCGCCATAACGGAAATGTTTATCCGCCCACGCCAGGGCAATTTCCAGTTCCGCTTCGTCATAGATTTTCTGGTCAATACGACGACGTAATTCGGTCATATCAACAGGTTGAACCTTCATTCCCAGCCAGGATTCAAAGAAGTTATGGTCGACAATAGAGCCTGCAATTCCCATTGAAACGCCGCCGACGGACAGATAGCTTTTGCCTTTCATGCTGGCAACGGCTAAACCTGCCCGGGTGAAACGCAGCAGTTTTTCTTCAACATCGGCAGGGATAGTGGTATCACCTGCATCCTGCACGTCATGACCATAAATAGAGAAGGCGGGAAGCCCTTTTTGATTATGTGCAGCCAGGGCTGCAGCCAGATACACGGCACCCGGACGCTCCGTCCCGTTGAAACCCCAGATGGCTTTCGGGCGCATGGGGTCCATATCGATAGTTTCGCTGCCGTAGCACCAACATGGCGTGACGGTAATTGTCACGCCGACGTTCAGGCTACTGAATTTTTCTTCACAGGCGGCAGATTCAGCCAATCCGGCAATACAGGTGTCTGCGATAACGCACTCGATCTGTGCCCCGCAGGCATGACGAAGTTTCTCGGAAATCAGTGCGGCAGTGGCTTTTGCCATGTTCATGGTTTGTTCTTCGAGCGACTCGCGTACACCCATACGACGCCCATCAATCACCGGACGAATACCGATTTTCGGTAAACTATTTTTTTTCATTCGAGGTTCCTCATCTCACTTTATGCCGTGCTGCAAAAGCGGATGTTGGACACCACTGTCGCAGTTGGCTGAATTACCCATTTTTGCTAACTCGAGTTAGCTTAGGTATTAGAGAGTTTTTTGCACAACTTTTTTGTTATGGAACTGTGAGAAACCTCACGAGAAGTGGTTAAAATTCGATCTGCGTCAAATAAACAAATACAGATTTTTTCATTAAATTCTTTTTAAATTAATAAGATAAAATAAATTGTCTGTTCAGTGTCACAGTTTTAGACCAAATGATTTGGCTATTTTTGGCAGCTAAAATAGCTTTAAAAGGCAATCGCTAACTCGAGTTAGCATCGTTGATAAAACGCATATGATCTTGTAGGCACATTCGCATTAACGGTGACGATGGCTTCCTGGCAACGCTGTTTTTCGCCTGATTCACTGATTACAGTTTCTGTATATTGAGGAAAGCAGCAATGTCTGAAACATTTTTACAGATGAGTCATATTACGAAACGCTTTCCCGGCGTATTAGCGTTGAGTAATGTGGATTTTACTTTACGCAAAGGTGAGGTTCATGCGCTGCTGGGGGAGAATGGCGCGGGAAAGTCTACCCTGATGAAAATTTTATCCGGTGTATATCAACCTGATGAAGGGGATATTATTTTTGAGGGCCAACCCGTTTCGTTTGCAAACCCATTGAGTGCACAAAACGTAGGTATCACCATTATTCATCAGGAGTTTAATCTTTTTCCTGAACTGACGGTCGAAGACAATATATTTATTGGCAGGGAGTTTTGCAAAAATAACCGCTGGCGTCTGGATGAGAAACAACAGCGACAGGCTGCTATCGATATTTTGCAAAAATTAAACCTGAATATCTCCCCAGACACGCTGGTTGCCGATCTTACTGTTGCTCAGCAACAAATGGTTGAGATTGCGAAAGCGATATCGGTGAATGCCAAGATTCTTATTATGGATGAACCAACGGCGGCGTTGACGGAAACTGAAATTGACAGTTTATTCCGGGTTACACGCTTACTTAAAGAACAGGGAACGGGCATCGTTTATATCTCGCACCGACTGGAAGAGTTGGCGCTGATCGCCGATCGCGCTACCGTTATGCGGGATGGGCAGTTTATTGCCACAGTGGATTATGACTCGGTCAAAATCAGCGACCTGATTGCCATGATGGTTGGGCGCGACCTTGGCAATATTTATCCCCGCCGGGAGCCGCAACCCCAGCGTAAACCGGTGCTGGAAGTCAGTGGTCTGACGCGCAAAGGCGTACTGAACAATATCGATTTTACCTTGCATCAGGGGGAAATCTTAGGTTTTGCCGGGCTGATGGGGGCCGGGCGTACTGAGCTTGCGCGGGCGATCTTTGGTGCCGATCCCATCGACAGTGGAACCATCAAGCTGAACGGTAAAGAGACGGTAATCAAGGATATTCCTGATGCTATCCAGCAGGGTATTAGCTACTTAACCGAGGACAGAAAAAAGGAGGGCCTGGCATTAGGATTGTCCGTTGAACGCAATATTATGCTAGGAAATTACCCCGAGTATTCTAACCGATATGGCAACGTGGATAGCAAACGCTGTCAGCAAACCAGCGAAGAGCAGGTGAAAGCACTGCGTATTAAGACGCCGCATCTAGAACAGGCTGCGTTGAATTTAAGCGGGGGTAATCAGCAAAAAATTATTATTGCCAGATGGGTATGCAAGGACACCGACATTCTCATCTTTGATGAACCCACGCGCGGTATTGATGTGGGGGCCAAGCTTGAAATTTATGAATTAATGAATCGACTGGTGGCAAAAGGGAAATCAATTATCATGATTTCCTCTGAATTACCGGAAGTGCTGGGTATGTGCGATCGCATTTTAGTTATGCGTAATGGGCGTATTACCGGAGAGTTAGCTTCTGATGACGCCACACAAGAAAAAATCATGCAATATGCGACGTTAGAGGACTAATTTATGACTATCTCTGTAACCTCTTCAGACAGCAATAATAAGAAAATAAAAATTAACAAAGAGCTTTTAATGCGCCTGGCTCCGCTTTTGAGTCTGATTATTCTGGTGATATTTTTTAGTTTTGGATCACCTTTCTTCTTTAACACCGAAAACATTATGACAATTGCCCTGCAAACCTCAGTGATTGGCATCATGGCAATTGGTGTTACTTTCGTCATTATCACCTCAGGAATTGACCTTTCTCTCGGTTCGGTAGTGGCCTTTTCTGGCGTCGCAGTAGGCATTTGCGCCACCCTGGGTTTGCCTTTGCCAATATGCATTCTGGCTGGCGTACTCGCTGGTGGATTATGCGGCTATATCAATGGCTTGCTGGTCACTAAAATGACTATTCCGCCCTTTATTGCCACCCTGGGTCTGATGATGTCTGTCCGGGGGATCAATATGGTAATGACTGACGGCCGGGCAATTTACTTTGCTGATTATCCCACCTTCAAGATGCTGGCGCAGGGACGCTTGTTCGATGTGCTGCCTTATCCCGTTTTTTACCTCGTGGTCGTCGCACTGATCGCCGCATATATCCTCAAGAAAACGGTGATTGGTCGTTATGTCTATGCCGTGGGGAGTAATGAGGTTGCTGCACATCTTTCCGGGATTAAAGTCCAGCGCGTGAAAATTTTTGTCTACGCATTTTGTGGTCTGCTGACCGGGATTGCTGGGGTCATTCTGGCTTCTCGCCTTAACTCGGGCCAGCCGACCGTCGGCGTGGGCTATGAACTGGAAGCCATTGCTGCGGTGGTCATTGGCGGCACGAGCCTGATGGGGGGGATTGGCACTATTGGCGGCACCATTATCGGCGCATTCATTATGAGCGTGTTGAAAAACGGTCTGAACCTGATGGGGGTCTCGCAGTTCTGGCAAATGGTGGCCATGGGCGTAGTCGTTATCGCCGCGGTTTATCTCGACACGTTACGCAAAAAAATTCGTTGATTTACGCACCCGGAAGTCTCGGGACAACATAACCCTGACGTTTAGGGTGACTCACTCAGAACGGAGTAAAACAATGAGAACCAGGAATTTTGTCTATGCGTTATCCCTGCTGGCCTGCATGACATCCAGCGCACTGGCTAAAGATATGAACCTTCCTGTGGTCAGTAAAGGTTTCCAGCATGAATTCTGGCAGACCGTAAAAATGGGTACCGAAGCAGCAGCGAAAGAGTTGGGCGATAAGACCAGCTATGTTGGGCCTGCTGATGAAACTCAGATTGCTGAGCAGATTCAGTTGGTTGAAAACGCAATGGCGCAAAAACCTAATGGATTGCTGTTGGCAGCATTAGACGCCAATGCGCTTGCACCATTAGTGGAAACAGCGAATTCACGTGGCATAAAGGTTGTGACGTTTGACTCAGGCGTAAATTCTGACATTCCTGTCAGCTTTGTGGCAACGAATAACCGTAAAGCAGGGGCTGAAGCGGCAGATGCTCTCGCTGCACAGGTGGGTAGCAAAGGGAAAGTCGGCATTATTGCGCACGTGGCTGGAACCTCTTCCGCAATTGAACGTTCGGAAGGTTTTGTGGCCAGAATGAAGGAAAAATATCCGGATATCAAAGTGCTGCCGGTTCAGTACAGCGATGGCGATCCGCAAAAAGCGATGGATAAAACCATCGATATGATCCAGGCAAACCCCGATATTGCCGGGATCTACGGCACCAATGAAGGCTCAACGCTGGGTGTGGCGAACGCCATTGATAGCCAAAACCTGAAAGGTAAAGTGAAGGTGATTGGTTTTGATAGCACTGAAGCAATCATTGCCTTCCTGAAATCTGGTGTAATCCAGGGCTTTGTTGTACAGGACGCGTACCAGATTGGCTATCAGGGTATTAAGACGCTGAATGCGGCCGTGTCAGGTCAGTCAGTACCGAAAGAAATTGATATTCCGGTGAAATTTGTGAATGCGCAGAACATTGATACACCGGAAATCGACAAGCTGTTGCACCCATTCGGTAAAAAATAAGACCGCGGGGGCGGTGCATTCGCCCCATTATTAGCCAGCGTCAGGGAGCTACTATGAGCAGTGGATATTTCCTCGGAGTGGATGTCGGTTCTGCCAGTGTCAGGGCGGGTGTTTTTGATGCCAGTGGCAAACGGCTGGCTTTTGCGACATTCCCTATCTCGCAGTTTCGACCTGGCCCTGAGCGGGTAGAGCAGTCATCTGCCGAAATCTGGCAGCAGGTTTGCCATGCCGTGAAGGAGGCAGTGTTGTCAGCCGGGGTTTGCGTTGAGGAGATCCGCTCGTTGGGGTTTGATGCCACCTGTTCGTTAGTGGCTCTGGATGAACAGGGGCAGGGTCTGGCGGTTTCACCTGGTGAACCGTCAGATCACAACATCATCATGTGGATGGATCATCGTGCGGTGCAGGAGACACAGCGGATCAACGCAACGCGGGACCCCGCGTTGCGCTATGTCGGGGGTGAAGTCAGTGTCGAAATGGAACTGCCCAAAGTGCTGTGGCTAAAAAACCATTTCCCTGCGACCTGGCAGCGAGCACACCGCTTCTACGATCTGGCGGATTTTTTGGTCTGGCAAGCCACCGCTTGTGATGTTGCAGGTCTGTGTACTTTAACCTGTAAATGGAACTATCTGGCACATGAACAACGCTTTAGCCACTCCCTGCTGGATGCGGTTGAATTAACGGATTTGTTGAGCAAAATTCCGTCGCGGATCCTGCCCCCTGGCGCGGCCGTTGGGACGCTCAGCCCCGATGCGGCACAAGCGCTGGGACTGACGACTGCGGTGGTAGTCGCCAGTGGCATGATCGATGCGCATGCGGGGGGCGTGGCGCTTGCTGGTGTCGAGCCTGCGGGAACATTGGCGTTGATCAGCGGAACATCAAATTGCCATATGTTGTGCAGCGAGCAGGAAATTCATACACCGGGAGTATGGGGGCCGTACTGGTCCGCCATGCTGCCGGGTTACTGGCTGACGGAAGGGGGACAAAGCGCTGCCGGGGCGCTGGTTGACTGGACGCTTCAGGAGTCAGGTGCCAGCGCTGAGTTGTATCACAAGGCTGAGGTACGAGGTTGTCATCCGATAGTGTTAGTTAATGAATGGGTGGCTGCATTGGAAGCACAGGAGTCAGAGCCTGGTCGTTATCTGCATGTACTGGCCGATCATCACGGTAACCGTTCCCCGCGTGCGCGACCTGATGCCCGAGGCAGCGTTTGCGGTTTGACGCTTGAACGAGGCGAGATGCAGGTTGCTCGTCTGTATCTGGCGACATTACAGGCGATTGCCTGCGGCACCCGACACATTATGGAAGTGATGCGCGAAAACGGTCATACCATTTCTCGACTGACGCTGTGTGGTGGTGCAACACATAATCCACTGTGGTTGCGAGAGTATGCAGACGCCACCGGATGCGATATTCACCTTTTGCAGGAAGAAGATGCCGTGACGTTAGGTGCGGCTATTACTGGTGCGGTAGCCTGCGGAGGGTGGGCAGATGTTCCCTCCGCCTGCCGGGCGATGGTTCGCCCAGGCGGGGTGATTAAAGCGAATCCGGCACGACAGGACTTCTATGACCGTAAATTCCAGGTATATCTGATGATGTGGGATCAACAGCAAGCGCTTAACCAGGTTATGCAGTAAGACAAAAGTTTAAAATACTTTTATGATTGTGAATTGACGTTTTTGGATGTGAACTGGGACATATAAATGGCTAAAACAGTAGAACAGATAGCCAGCGATCTGAATTTATCGGTGACGACCGTGCGACTGGTGCTGAACGGGAAGGCTGAGCAATATCGTATCAGTGTCAAAACCCAAACGCGTATTAATGAATACGTTGAACGGTATGGTTATGTCATAAACCATTCAGCCCGCAGCCTGAAACTGAATAAAACAGATACGTTGGGGCTGATTGTGCCCAATATATCTAACGTCTTTTTTGCCACACTTGCCGAAAAACTTGAACAACGTTGCCGTCGCTCTGGATATCAATTAACGATTAGTTGTACCTACGATGATGTTGATTACGAAAACAAATTAACGAAAGCGTTAATCGCTCGTAATGTTGACGGCCTTTTTATTGTTCCCTCAACATTAGAGAATCAGCAACACCATTTGCGTCAGGTCAGAAAACCGATGGTGCTACTCGACAGGGATTTTAAGTATACCGATAACGCACTGGTTGAAAGTCATAACATTTTAGGCGGTGAAAAGCTGACGCAAAGTTTGTTTGATGCAGGAAAATCTCCGATCTGGTTTTTAGTCGGGGATACCGGATTGCCCAGTATTGGTGATCGTTTAAAAGGTTATCTTAACGCATTGAACAATAATGGAATTGCTCACCGTGACTGGGTGCGTGAAGGTCCGGATAATACGCCGGATGGTGGCTACCGGTTGATGGAGAAACTGATCAACGAACAGGGCTGTCCGCAGGCGTTTATTGCCTCATCATTACCTGTGCTGGAAGGTGCCGTCATTGCTCTTCGCAATCGTTTTGGCGTGATTCCACCGGATATTAATATCGGGACATTTGATGAACATCCGATGCTGGGATTCCTCGCTAATAATGTCTGGTCAATGCAGCAGGATGAAAATGTCTGGGCGGAAAAAGCCTTCACTATGATGATGAGTGCTATTGATGACCAGCCAATTAAAGAAACTGTAAAAGTTGAGATGAAACTAATTAAGCGTGTAAGACAACAATAATTCGTCGCACTAACTAAATCGGCCAACTGAATCTGAATAAATATGTTCAGTGGCTGCTCATATCTGAAACCTGACCCGTCTTACTCTGCGGCAGCATTTTTTCGCAATAAAGACGAGGGGCAACTGTACCCGGAGAATCATTATGGAAAGAATGCGTTTATCACGTGAAATCATCGAAACCTGCCTGGAAATGACCCGTCTTGGGTTGAACCAGGGAACCGCCGGAAATGTGAGTGCGCGATATGAAAATGGAATGCTGATCACACCCAGCGGTATCCCTTACGAAAGACTCACTGAAAACATGATCGTGTTCGTAGATAACGACGGCAAATATGATAAAGGACAATTACCTTCCAGTGAATGGCGTTTTCACCTGGCAGCTTATCAGACGCGTCCGGATGCCAATGCGGTTGTTCATAACCATGCGATTCATTGCACCGCCGTGTCAATTTTGAACCGTCCTATTCCGGCAATCCATTACATGATTGCCGCGGCTGGGGGGAACTCTATCCCGTGTGCGCCGTATGCGACGTTTGGTACACGAGAGCTGTCAGAGCATGTGAGCGTCGCGTTGAAAAGCCGTAAGGCAACGCTGTTGCAGCACCATGGGTTGATTGCCTGTGAAGCGAATCTGGAAAAAGCACTATGGCTGGCGCATGAAGTGGAAGTTTTGGCCCGCCTGTATCTGAGCACCCTGGCGATTGTCGACCCGGTGCCGGTGCTGGATGACGAAGAGATCGCCATTGTGCTGGAGAAATTCAAATCTTACGGATTACGAATTGAAGAGTAATTTCGCATAGCGAAAAGGAGAAATACGATGGCGAACAGAATGATTCTGAATGAAACGGCATGGTTTGGCCGGGGAGCTGTTGGGGCATTAACGGACGAGGTCATCCGTCGGGGTTATCGCAAGGCTTTGATTGTCACCGATGCAAACCTGGTACAGTGCGGCGTTGTCGATAAGGTGACATCCCGTATGGATGCCGCCGGTTTGCCGTGGGAGATCTATTCCGGCGTGATCCCGAATCCTACAATTGCAGTGGTGAAGGAGGGGTTGGGAGTCTTTCAGCAAAGTGGCGCAGATTATCTGATAGCGATAGGCGGCGGCTCTCCGCAGGATACCTGTAAAGCGATTGGCATTATCCACAATAACCCTGAGTTTGCCGATGTCCGCAGCCTTGAAGGGTTATCGCCAACACGTGCTGCGAGCGTACCGGTGATGGCAATCCCAACGACGGCAGGGACGGCGGCGGAAGTGACCATTAACTACGTGATCACGGATGAAGAAAATCGGCGTAAATTTGTCTGTGTCGATCCGCATGACATCCCGCAGGTGGCGTTTATTGATGCCGATATGATGGACGGTATGCCTGCCGCGTTAAAAGCGGCGACCGGGGTCGATGCGTTGACCCATGCTATCGAAGGTTATATTACGCGGGCGGCGTGGGCACTTACTGACGCGTTGCACATCAAAGCCATTGAGATCATTGCCGGGGCGTTGCGCGGTTCTGTTAATGGTGACAGCCAGTCCGGTGAGGCAATGGCGCTGGGTCAGTACGTTGCCGGGATGGGATTTTCAAACGTCGGTCTGGGACTCGTGCATGGCATGGCGCATCCGCTGGGGGCCTTTTATAACACTCCGCACGGCGTCGCCAATGCTATTTTGTTACCGCACGTGATGCACTACAACGCCGAATACACCGGAGAGAAATTCCGCGATATCGCCCGGGTGATGGGGGTGAAAGTGGAAGGTTTGACGCTGGAAGAGGCGCGTAAGGCAGCGGTAGATGCTGTGTTTGCGCTTAACCGCGATGTGGGGATCCCGCCGCACTTACGTGATGTTGGGGTACGTAAGGAAGATATTCCTGCGCTGGCGCAGGCGGCATTTGACGATGTTTGCACTGGCGGTAACCCGCGTGAAGCAAGCATTGCCGATATCGTCGAGCTTTACCATACTGCCTGGTAATCACCAGGCGTTTATCCGGCCTACAGTGTGATTGATTTGTAGGCCGGATAAGGTGTTTACACCGCCATCCGGCAACAGAGCTATCGCCAAAGAACTACCGTGCCAGCCGTAGCTGCTGGAGGTTTCCGTCAATATGTAAGTCCGTTTGCAGCCGCGCGATATCACGGCACAGAAACGCCATCTCTTTATGTATTTCGAGTTTCTTACGCCACTTTTCCGGCACGTCTTCCAGATGTGCGTAAATCCCTTCCAGATGCTGAAATTGCACGAGTAGCTGCGTTGCGCTCTTGGGACCAATACCTGCAACGCCCGGCACTTTTGAGCTGCTGATCCCGGCCAGTCCCCAATAATCTGGCAATTGCTGAGGCATTACGCCAAATTCTTTCTCAATGAATGGCGCGTCCAGCCAGCGCTTCTGGAAATAGTCGCGAATGCGTAATGTTGGGGAGAGCAACTGGCAATAACCTTTATCTGTCGAAACGATGGTGGCCTGATGTCCCGCCTGGGTGACTTTCACCGCCAGCGTTGCGGCTAAATCATCGGCTTCATTCCCGCTCGAGACCCAGCAACAGACGCCGCGCTGTTCAAAAGCGGCGCGTAGGGCGGGCATTTCGTGATGCAATTCGTCGGGCATCGGTGGGCGACCTGCTTTGTAGTCAGGTAGCCGTTGGTGACGCCAACCGCTGTTACGCGCCTCATCATCGAATACCGCCACGGCGTGCGTGGGTTGGCTGTGCACAATCAACTGATCGAGTGCGTGCTGGCATGTCTCCACACAGGGCGACCCCTGGACGGCGTGAATGCGACGAATGAGATTGAGTGCATCGACAATGAGCAGATGGACGGCCACGGTGTTCTCCCTAACAAATTAGTCTGTAGGGTAACATTCACGACGAGTGGAGACGAGCATTGTGAAATAGTGCTATCCGTAGGCCTGATAAGCGCAGCGCCATCAGGCAATAAAAGCCGGATGCGGCGAGCGCCTTATCCGGCCTACAGATACGAAAATTTGCTGAGAATTAATCGCAGGTAACGATCTTCATCGCCAGACCGCCACGCGAGGTTTCGCGGTATTTGGCGTTCATATCTTTACCCGTCTCGTACATGGTCTCGATAACTTTATCGAGGCATACACGAGGCTCGCTGGTACGGCGCAGTGCCATACGAGCAGCGTTCACCGCTTTCACCGAGGCAATGGCGTTACGCTCAATGCACGGAACCTGAACTTGTCCGGCAACCGGGTCGCAGGTCAGACCCAGGTTGTGTTCCATACCGATTTCTGCGGCGATACATACCTGCGTCGGGCTACCGCCCAGCAGTTCTGCCAGACCCGCTGCCGCCATAGAACACGCTACACCGACTTCACCCTGACAGCCGACTTCAGCACCCGAAATTGAGGCATTCATCTTGTACAGGGAACCGATAGCGCTCGCGACCAGCATATAGCGTGCCAGTGAGTTAGCGTTCACTTCGCGGATAAACTTGTCATAGTACGCCAGCACCGCAGGAACAATCCCGCATGCGCCGTTCGTCGGGGCGGTAACTACACGTCCACCGGCAGCGTTCTCTTCGTTCACGGCCAGCGCAAACATGTTGATCCAGTCTACAACTGCCATCGGGTCAGTCGTGGTTTTGTCACTGCTAACCAGCATACGACGCAGTGCTGCCGCACGACGCAGAACGTGCAGTTTGCCCGGCAGAACACCTTCGGTGGTGATACCGCGTTCAATTCCACTACGCATCACTTCCCAGACGTTTGCAAAGTGCTGTTCCAGCTCTTCTTTGCTGTGCAGAGCTAGCTCGTTCTGCATCATCAGGCCGGAAAGTGACAGGCCGGTTTCCTGACAGTGTCGTTGCAAATCGGCTGCGGATTTATACGGATACGGCACGCTTACCGGATTGTTATTCGGCAAACCAAAGTGTTCTTCATCAACGATAAATCCACCGCCGATGGAATAGTACGTCTGGCTGTAAATGGCTTTTTCGCCAGCCAGCGCGGTAATGCGCATCCCGTTTTCGTGCAGGGACAGATTGTCCGTATGGAAATTCATGCACTTATCAACCGGGAATTCGACCTCATGTTGACCGTCTGCCAGCAACAAGCGTCCATGGGTATTCACATCCTGGATAAAGGACGGGATAGCATCAATGTCTACGGTATCCGGCAGATTACCCGCCAGGCCCATAATAATCGCGATGTCGGTATGGTGACCTTTCCCGGTCAGGGACAGAGAGCCATAGACATCAACCACTACGCGGGTTACGTCAGTGAGAATTCCGCGTGCAATCAGGTCATCCGTGAATTGTTTGCCTGCTTTCATCGGGCCAACAGTATGGGAGCTGGAAGGGCCAATGCCGATTTTGAAAATATCGAATACGCTAATCATGAGGCGTCCATTGTGTATCGAGGTGCGCCGCCCCGAAGAGCGGCGCAGGGGAATTAACTGAACAGAGAGTAGAAAATAGCGGAGATAGCGATCAGGCCCATAATCACAACGAACACGTTGCTGATATGGCCACTGTATTTACGCATTGCCGGTACTTTCTGAATCGCATACATCGGCATCAGGAACAGAATCATCGCGATGATCGGGCCACCCAGGGTCTCAATCATGCCGAGGATGCTCGGGTTCAGCGTCGCCACAATCCAGGTGGTTACCAGCATGAACAGTGCAGTGATTTTGTTCAGTTTATTGATTTCGATGGACTTGCCTTTGCCACGCAGAGACTTAATTACCATACCGTTGAAACCTTCACGCGCACCCAGGTAGTGGCCGAGGAAGGACTTGGTGATAGCAATAATCGCGATGATCGGTGCCATCCAGGCAATAATCGGTGCGTTAAAGTGGTTCGCCAGGTAAGACAGGATAGAGATGTTCTGCTCTTTAGCTGCAGCCAGATCCGCCGGAGTCAGGCTGAATACGCAGCTGAAGACGAAGAACATAACGGTCAGTACCATCATGATGTGAGCGAATGCCAGAATCTTGGAGCATTTCTTCTCTGCTTCATCACCGTACTCTTCACGCTTCGCCACGGCGAAGGAGGAGATGATCGGGGAGTGGTTGAAGGAGAACACCATTACCGGAATTGCCAGCCACAGGGTCAGCAGCAGGCCGTTGCCGGTGGTTGCCGCAGAGTCAAAAGACAAGGTTTCCAGAATCGCACCGCTCCACTGAGGGATCAGGTACAGTGCCAGCAGCATCAGTGCCGCAACAAACGGGAATACCAGGATGCTCATCGCCTTCACGATCATCTGCTCACCGAAGCGCACGATGGTCATCATGCCGACAATCAGAATCAGAGAGAGGATTGCACGCGGCGGCGGCGTAATCGCCAACTGGTGAGTCAGGAAGCTTTCAACGGTGTTGGTGATTGCAACGCTGTAAACCAGCAGAATGGGGTAGATAGCGAAGAAGTAGAGCAGAGTAATCAGTTTACCTGCGCCAACGCCAAAGTGCTCTTCTACAACTTCAGTGATGTCTTCACCCGGATTTTTACCGGACAACACGAAGCGGGTCAGACCACGGTGAGCAAAGAAGGTCATTGGGAAGGCAAGAATGGCCATGATGATCAGCGGGATCATACCGCCAACGCCTGCGTTAATTGGCAGGAATAATACACCCGCGCCAATCGCCGTGCCGTAAAGGCCCAGCATCCACATGGTGTCTGTCTTGCGCCATGCGCTGCGGGTCTGGCCCGTAACGATAGTGCTGGTTTGAGTGTTTTCCATCTGTTTCTCCTGGAGGAAGCTTAAAAAGTCGGGTTTGGGTTCAATCCAATGAAAAAATACCCGACTGTAAAACGAAATTCGTTTAGCGATTTTTATATAATTTTTCGCCGTAATAATTTTCGGGCGGAAAGATACATTTAAGTAATGAATGTATCAGTGATCGCGATCTCAAATGCAATAATCCACCTTTTATGTGGATAAATTTGGACCATTAATCTGTTAAAAAATAGTCAAAGCGAATTTACGGGCGTGAAGGCTAACATTAACGACATATGGCATGAAAGGCAGGGCGCGAAGATACGAGGGTTGCGCTATAAAAACTGTTATTTTTAGTGAATTCTGACGACTAATTATAATTCGCGGTGATAAATTACGGTTTCCTTTGGAAGGTAATCGTTTGCGTTTCGGAGCTTGTCAGACGAAGGATAATTGATATTTATGTTATTGCGTGAGCTATGTGACTGGTATCACTAAAAAAGCCGGTTGGCTGATGCGCCAAATCCGGCTTTGATATGGACAAAACTGTCACCGAGGTAGCATCAGCTACCCGGTGTTGAAGGTTATGCGCAGATTTCGTAGCAAGGGATATACGCAGTGCCCGGCAACTTCATACGATGTTGTGCAACAAAGCCCTGCAGGAGATCGTCCATGCGGCGCATCATCTCAGGGTCGCCGTGGATTTTGTACGGGCCAAATTCTTCAATGGCGCGAATGCCGACTTCTTTCACGTTCCCCGCGACAATACCGGAGAATGCGCGACGCAGGTCTGCAGCCAGCACTTCAACAGGCTGGTCTGGATACAGTTTCAGATTCGCCATGTTTTCGTGGGACGGTTCGAACGGCATCTGCAAATCAGGCGCGATACGAATTGACCAGTTAAAGCTGTAGGCATCACCGGTGTCCCGGCGGTTCTCTTTCACCAGCGGCATCGCTTTTTTCATTAGACGAGCGACTTCCGCTGCATCGTCAATGATAATTCGATAGTGACGGCGCGCCTCTTCTCCCAGCGTGTGCACGATAAACTCATCCAGTACGCGGAAGTAATCTGCGCTCTCTTTTGGCCCGGTCAGGATCAATGGCAGAACCTGATCTTTGTTCGCCGGATTCATCAGGATACCCAGTAGGTACAGCAGCTCTTCAGCCGTTCCTACGCCGCCGGGGAAGATGATAATGCCGTGAGCGATACGGACGAACGCTTCCAGACGTTTTTCAATGTCCGGCATGATGATGAGTTCGTTAACCAGCGGGTTTGGTGGTTCCGCAGCGATAATTGACGGCTCGGTCATACCGATAAAGCGGCTGTCTTTGTAGCGCTGCTGAGCGTGGCCGACCGCGGCACCTTTCATTGGTGCTTCCATCGCGCCCGGACCACACCCAGTGCAGATGTTCAGTTCACGCAGGCCTAACTGAGTGCCCACGCGGCGCGCATACAAGTACTCGTTCTCGTTGATTGAGTGACCGCCCCAGCAGACGACCATGTTCGGCGCTTCACCGACGTGAAGTGCCCGGGCATTACGCAGAATGGAGAACACCAGGTTGGTGATGTGAACCGAGCTTTCGAGATCCAGATGCTGAAAACGACCCGCGTTATGGATCTGGCCATTGACGAAAAGAATGTCGCGCAGGACGGCAAACAGGTTGGCCTGCAGCGCGCGAATGATGCGCCCATCGACAAACGCGTCTTCAGGTGGGTTGATCAGTTCCAGCTTCACACCGCGTTCACGGCGCAGCACGTTAATGTCGAAACTTTCGAAACGAGACAGCAGCTCTTTGCTGTTGTCGGTCAAACTGCCGGAGTTCAGAACGGCAAGCGAACAGTTACGAAACAGTTGATACAGGTCGCTGCTGGCCGTGCGTTTAAGCATATCGACTTCCAGCTGCGACAACATGTCCATTGAGCCAAGCGGGCTAATATGTGTAATCAAGTAAACTCCTTACGGGACGAGAGATATCATCCTCTACTGATTACAATAGCCCTGGCTTATGACCTTTCACAACCTTGCGCGCGGAATCCGACACGCAAAATTGAGAAAAAAGATTACTGACGCACCAGTCTTCCTGTTGCGGGGGTGAAATCTGTGTTGGTGCGCCATGGGTTGATATCGAGGCCGCCGCGTCGCGTGTAGCGTGCATATACGCTCAGTTTCTCCGGCTGACAGAAACGCAGAAGGTCATTGAAAATACGTTCCACACACTGCTCGTGAAATTCATTATGGTGGCGGAAGGAGACCAGATAGCGTAGCAACTTTTCCCTGTCGATTTTGCGTCCACGATACTGAATTTGTATGGAACCCCAGTCAGGCTGATGGGTGATCAGACAGTTGGATTTCAGCAGATGGCTGACCAGCGTCTCTTCTACTGCCTTGTCGCCGCTCACGGCGTTTTCCAGATAGTCGGTGCTGAACTGGTAGTTATCAATGACGATATCCTGATTGTCGATACAGGTGCCATTGAAGTGGGCTATCGGCTGCCCTTCTTGTTCGTCAAGACGATAGAGCGCCACGCTGACATCACCCTGCGCGCAGGCTCGCAGATCGTGTTCCAGCGTCTGACGGACGTGTTCCCATGAGTCAAAACGCGTCTGATTAAAACTGTTCAGATACAGCTTAAAACTTTTTGATTCAATCAGATTAACGCTGGTGTAATCCAGCTCTACATGGCCGACCGCAACCTGCGGTAAGCCGTTGGCATTCAGCCATGACAGTTCATACAGCGTCCAGATATCCGCGCCGTGAAAAGGCAGATTATCGGCTTTTAGATCCAGCGGGTCGCGGTTCAGGCTGCGCGGAACACCCTGCAGCAGGCTGGCGTCGTAAATATCTCGGTAATCCGTTGATTTTCCGAGAGTCAGGCCGTCAAGCGCCCGATGATTTTCATAAGAAGACATGTTTCACCGTCATAAACCAGATACACTATGCGACAAGTGTATCCTGGCTTTTGTGAAGAGAGAAATCAGTGGACGAATTGACAGCACAGGCGTTGACAGCCTTTACGACGCGTTATTGCGATGCATGGCATGAAAAAAACAGCAGCTGGCCGCTGAGTGAAGAGCTGTATGGCGTACCGTCTCCGTGCATCATCTCCTCCACGAACGATGCGGTGTACTGGCAACCGCAGCCTTTTGTAGGCGAGCCGAATGTAAACGCGGTTGAACGTGCCTTTGATATTGTGGTACAACCCGCTGTTCATGCGTTTTATACCACCCAGTTTGCCGGGGACATGCACGCACAATTTGCGGACGAAAAACTTACTCTTCTGCAAACCTGGTCTGAAGATGACTTCAGACGCGTACAGGAAAACCTGATCGGCCACCTGGTTACGCAAAAACGCCTTAAGCTCTCTCCAACGCTTTTTATTGCCACACTGGACAATGAACTTGATGTTATTTCAGTGTGCAACTTGTCTGGGGAAGTCTGCAAGGAAACGCTGGGAACCCGTAAACGAACGGTTCTGGCGGCCTCACTTGCGGAATTTCTTACTCAACTTAAGCCTGTTCTGTAATCCAGTTTGCCCTAGGGCGTGTGAGAGATCTCTTACAAACCCTGTAGGAGATTGCCAGGTGATCAGTAAAGACTTCATTGGCCGATATAATATTAAATATTTATAATTCAATCGGTTAATGTTTTATTGTCAACTTTCATACGAAAATAATCATTAGGGTATGTCTGTAAGTGTCTTGTAAGACAATGCGAAACAGGCGATTCTATCTCCGTCGACAAGGAGTCGCACAACGAAGTGAACATCAGGATGATGACACTTCGGCAGGACACACCAGGACGGTGCTGCAAGGACAGGTTTCAGGATGAAGCAAAGAGGAAAACGCGGGACGCGTTAAAGGACACCTCCAGGATGGAGAACGAGAGCCGGTCAGGATGTTCGGCGGGTCAGGATGGCCAGGGACACTTCAGGATGAAGTTTTCACATCGGGGGCGGTGTGAGCAGGATGCAAATGTTCAGGATGAACGAGGTCGCAAGACCACAGGAAAAGTTGTCACGGATGAGCAGGGAGCACCAAAAGTAGCTGGAATGCTGCGAAACGAACCGGGAGCACTGTTTTTACAGTGCTCCCTTTTTTTATTTCCCTTCTACTAGTGCTATTCTTCGCGCCAGATTTTTCATCATTGAGGTTAATTTCATGACGACTCATGACCGTGTGCGCGAGCAGTTGCATGCGCTTGAAGCACTGCTGCGTGAACATAATCACTGGCGGATGGATGAGCCAGAAGCGCATCTGTTTTCCAGCACGCAGCCTTTTTGTATGGATACCATGGAGCCAGTTGAATGGCTGCAGTGGGTGTTGATTCCCCGTATGCATGCGCTGCTTGATAATGCGCAGCCACTTCCGGAAGCGTTCGCTATTGCGCCATATTATGAAATGGCGCTGGCAGCCGATCATCCGCAGCGCGATGTGATCCTGATTGCATTGCAGGATCTGGATGCGCTATTTACCCGTGATGACGCCTGATGCTGGAAATTCTCTATCAAGATCAATGGCTGGTTGCAGTCAACAAACCTTCGGGCTGGCTGGTTCATCGTAGCTGGCTCGACCGCGATGAGAAAGTGGTGGTAATGCAAACCGTGCGTGACCAGATTGGCCAGCACGTTTTTACCGCCCACCGACTCGACAGACCAACATCCGGTGTGCTGTTGATGGGGCTGTCCAGCGAGGCCGGACGACGGCTGGCACAGCAGTTTGAGCAGCATCAAATCCAAAAACGCTACCATGCCATTGTGCGCGGCTGGCTGATGGACGACGCCGTGCTGGATTATCCGTTGGTGGAAGAGCTGGACAAGATTGCCGATAAATTTGCCCGTGACGACAAAGGCCCACAGCCTGCGGTAACCCACTATCGCGGGCTGGCTACGGTAGAAATGCCCGTGGCAACCGGTCGCTATCCAACCACCCGTTATGGGCTGGTGGAGCTGGATCCTAAAACTGGCCGTAAACATCAGCTCAGACGTCACCTGGCGCATTTGCGTCATCCGATTATTGGCGATAGTAAGCACGGTGATTTGCGACAAAACCGCAGCGCCGCAGAGCATTTTGGCTGCCAGCGCCTGATGCTGCATGCCAGCCAGCTTGAACTTACGCACCCCTTCACCGGTGAACCACTGGTTATTCGTGCCGGGTTGGATAACGTCTGGATGCAGGCGCTATCACAGTTTGGCTGGTGTGGGCTTCTCCCTGAGAATGAAAGGGTTGAGTTCAGCGGGCTGTCAGGTCAGGATGAGCAGACAGATTCTTAAGTCCTTGGAGATAAAGGTTATGGCGGAAATTGGTATTTTTGTCGGCACAATGTATGGAAACGCGCTGCTGGTTGCCGAAGAGGCCGAAGCTATCCTCGCAAATCAGGGGCATAAAGCCACGGTTTATGAAGATCCGGAACTGGCGGACTGGGAAAAATACAAAGACAAGTACATCCTGGTCGTAACGTCGACGACGGGACAAGGTGATCTGCCGGACAGCATCGTGCCGCTGTTTCAGGGAATTAAAGACCAACTGGGTTACCAGCCTGACGTTCACTACGGCATTATTGCGCTCGGTGACAGTTCATATGCCAATTTCTGCGGCGGCGGTAAGCAGTTTGATGCGCTTTTGCAAGAACAGAGCGCCCAGCGAGTGGGTGAGATGTTGCTGATTGATGCCGGTGAACATCCGGAACCGGAAAGCGAATCTAATCCCTGGGTAGAAAGCTGGGGAACCTTGCTTAAATAACCTCTCGCCCGCACGGGCATGCAACCCCCATTTGATCCGTAGGCCGGGTCAGGCGAAGCCGCCACCCGGCAATAAAACCCCAATTACGTGAACTAACTTCCACTGCTTTGGGCTTATGCCCCAAACAACTTCTTACTGCCTCCCTAATGTTGTGTTCCTGCACGGTGAGGGAAAGAGGCACTCCTTCATATACTTTTCCCGTCAGTTCCCGGAAAGGCAGCGAGTCAGAATAAAACGGCCCCGAGCTGTACCAAAACTGCCACACACTAACCTCTCATTCTGATCACCCTACAGGTGCTGTACAGAATGAACTGGCGAAAGCCAAGATTCAGGAGTGCAACAATGAGTTCATTAAGTCAGGCGGCGAGCAGCGCGGAAAAACGCACTAACGCTCGCTACTGGATAGTGGTGATGTTGTTTATCGTCACATCCTTCAACTACGGCGATCGCGCCACTTTATCCATTGCCGGTTCAGAAATGGCCAAAGACATTGGTCTGGATGCGGTCGGGATGGGGTATGTATTTTCTGCTTTTTCATGGGCCTATGTTATCGGCCAGATCCCCGGCGGCTGGTTGCTTGACCGCTTTGGTTCAAAGCGCGTTTATTTCTGGTCCATCTTTATCTGGTCCATGTTTACCTTGCTGCAAGGCTTCGTCGATATCTTTAGCGGCTTCGGAATCATCGTCGCACTGTTTACCTTGCGTTTCCTCGTGGGCTTAGCTGAGTCACCCTCGTTCCCTGGCAACAGTCGTATTGTTGCGGCCTGGTTCCCGGCGCAGGAGAGGGGGACCGCGGTGGCAATTTTTAACTCCGCGCAATACTTCGCCACTGTTATCTTCGCGCCAATCATGGGTTGGCTGACCCACGAAGTGGGCTGGTCACACGTATTCTTCTTTATGGGTGGACTCGGGATCATCATCAGCTTTGTCTGGCTGAAAGTGATTCACGAACCGAACCAGCATCCGGGTGTAAACCAAAAAGAGCTGGACTACATTGCCGAAGGTGGCGCACTGATCAACATGGATCAGGCAGCAGCTAAAGCTAAAGTTCCGTTCAGCGTGAAATGGGGGCAAATCAAGCAGTTGTTGGGTTCCCGCATGATGATTGGTATCTACATCGGCCAGTACTGTATTAACGCGCTGACCTACTTCTTTATCACCTGGTTCCCGGTCTATCTGGTACAGGCGCGCGGTATGTCGATTCTGAAAGCGGGATTTGTGGCGTCGGTCCCGGCTATTTGCGGATTCGCAGGTGGCGTGCTCGGCGGCATTATTTCCGACTGGCTGATGCGTCGCACCGGTTCGCTGAATATCGCCCGTAAAACGCCAATCGTGTTGGGTATGTTGCTGTCAATGGTGATGGTGTTCTGTAACTACGTCAACGTTGAATGGATGATTATCGGCTTTATGGCGCTGGCCTTCTTCGGTAAAGGTATTGGTGCACTGGGCTGGGCGGTAATGGCGGACACGGCTCCTAAAGAGATTAGCGGCCTGAGCGGCGGTCTGTTCAACATGTTCGGTAATATCTCCGGCATCGTGACACCGATTGCTATCGGCTACATTGTGGGCACGACGGGGTCGTTTAATGGTGCCTTGATTTACGTTGGAGTGCATGCGCTGATTGCCGTGGTGAGCTATCTGGTGCTGGTCGGCGATATTAAACGTATCGAACTGAAACCTGTCGCAGGACAATGATGATGACAACACAATCGAGTCCCGTTATTACCGACATGAAAGTCATTCCGGTGGCTGGTCATGACAGCATGCTGCTCAATATTGGTGGCGCGCATAACGCCTGGTTTACCCGCAATATCGTGGTCCTTACTGATAACGCCGGACACACCGGTGTGGGTGAAGCGCCGGGCGGAGAAGTGATCTATCAAACGCTGGTGGACGCTATTCCGCAGGTGTTAGGCCAGGAAGTAGCCCGCCTGAATAAGGTGGTCCAGCAGGTGCATAAAGGCAATCAGGCTGCTGACTTTGATACCTTCGGCAATGGTGCCTGGACATTTGAGCTGCGCGTCAATGCGGTGGCGGCGCTGGAAGCCGCGCTGCTGGATCTGCTGGGCAAAGCGCTGAATGTACCGGTCTGCGAGCTGTTAGGTCCGGGTAAGCAGCGTGATGTAGTGACCGTGCTCGGTTATCTGTTCTATGTAGGCGATCGCACCAAAACCGATCTGCCGTATCTGGAAAGTACGCCGGGTAAACATGAGTGGTATCACTTACGTCACCAGCAAGCAATGACCAGCGACGCGGTGGTGCGTCTGGCGCAGGCGTCACAGGATCGTTATGGCTTTAAAGATTTCAAACTGAAGGGCGGTGTGTTGCCGGGTGAGCAAGAAATTGAAACCGCCCGTGCGCTGAAAGCCTGCTTTCCGGAGGCACGTATTACGGTGGACCCTAACGGTGCCTGGCTACTGGATGAAGCGATCGCCTTGTGCAAAGGGCTAAATGATGTTCTGACCTACGCCGAAGATCCGTGCGGCGCTGAACAGGGATTTTCCGGGCGTGAAGTGATGACTGAGTTCCGCCGCGCGACCGGTTTGCCGGTGGCGACCAACATGATTGCTACCAACTGGCGCGAAATGGGCCACGCGGTAATGCTGAATGCTGTCGATATTCCGCTGGCCGATCCGCACTTCTGGACGCTTTCTGGTGCAGTGCGCGTGGCACAGTTGTGCGATGACTGGGGCCTGACCTGGGGATGCCATTCCAATAACCACTTTGATATTTCGCTGGCAATGTTTACTCACGTCGGTGCGGCAGCGCCGGGCAATCCGACAGCCATCGACACACACTGGATTTGGCAGGAGGGCGATTGCCGTCTGACGAAGAATCCGCTGGAAATAAAGAACGGAAAAATTGCGGTTCCAGATGCACCCGGTCTGGGTGTGGAACTGGACTGGGATCAGGTACAGAAAGCGCATGAAGCCTATAAGGCATTGCCCGGCGGTGCGCGTAATGATGCAGCACCGATGCAGTATCTGATCCCCGGATGGACTTTTGACCGTAAACGTCCCGTTTTCGGCCGTCACTGATTTTGAATAAGGACACGATAATGAGCGCACAATTTTCTACCCCAGTAGTGACCGCTATGCAGGTGATCCCGGTTGCGGGCCACGACAGCATGCTGATGAACCTGAGCGGCGCACATGCCCCGTTCTTCACGCGTAATATTGTGATTATCAAAGATAATTCCGGTCATACCGGGGTGGGCGAAATTCCCGGCGGCGAGAAAATTCGTCAGACTCTGGAAGATGCGATTCCGCTGGTGGTGGGCAAAACGTTAGGTGAATACAAAAACGTACTGAATACGGTACGCAATACCTTTGCCGATCGGGATGCCGGTGGGCGTGGTTTGCAGACCTTCGATTTACGTACCACTATTCATGTGGTTACCGGGATCGAAGCGGCAATGTTGGATCTGTTAGGCCAGCACCTGGGGGTGAATGTCGCGTCTCTGTTGGGTGATGGTCAGCAGCGTAGCGAAGTGGAAATGTTGGGGTATCTGTTCTTCGTTGGCAACCGTAAAGCGACGCCGCTGCCGTATCAGAGTCAGCCGGATGAGAAGTGCGACTGGTATCGCCTGCGCCATGAAGAGGCCATGACCCCGGATGCGGTAGTGCGCCTGGCTGAAGCAGCGTATGAGAAATATGGTTTTAACGACTTTAAACTGAAAGGTGGCGTGCTGGCAGGGGAAGAGGAAGCGGAATCTATCGTCGCGTTGGCGAAGCGTTTCCCACAGGCCCGCGTAACGCTCGATCCCAACGGCGCCTGGTCGTTGAATGAAGCGATCAAGATCGGTAAGTATCTGAAAGGATCGCTGGCTTATGCTGAAGATCCATGCGGCGCGGAGCAGGGGTTCTCTGGGCGTGAAGTGATGGCGGAATTCCGCCGCGCCACTGGCCTGCCGACGGCGACCAATATGATCGCTACCGACTGGCGTCAGATGGGGCACACGCTGTCGTTGCAGTCTGTGGATATTCCGCTGGCTGACCCGCATTTCTGGACTATGCAGGGGTCTGTTCGCGTGGCGCAGATGTGTCATGAGTTTGGCCTTACCTGGGGCTCACACTCTAACAACCACTTTGATATTTCGCTGGCGATGTTCACTCATGTCGCGGCAGCGGCACCGGGTAAAATTACGGCCATTGATACCCACTGGATCTGGCAGGAAGGTAACCAACGCCTGACCAAAGAGCCGTTCGACATTAAAGGCGGCATGGTACAGGTGCCAGCGAAGCCGGGTCTGGGTGTAGAACTGGATATGGATCAGGTGATGAAAGCACACGAGCTGTACCAGCAGCACGGCCTGGGGGCGCGTGATGACGCGATGGGAATGCAGTACCTGATCCCGAACTGGACCTTTGATAATAAACGCCCATGCATGGTGCGCTAAGCGTTATGCCGGTTCTGACAGGAACCGGCACATCTCCAGGTGTATGATTAACAGAATCAACATGCGTAAGGACGGCTTATGAAAATAGTAATTGCACCGGATTCTTATAAAGAGAGTTTGAGTGCGCTTGAGGTGGCAACTGCCATTGAGCAGGGTTTTCGTGAGATCTGGCCTGATGCGGATTACGTAAAGATACCGGTTGCTGATGGTGGTGAAGGAACGGTCGAGGCGATGGTTGCCGCTACGGCGGGCCACCTTGTGCATGTTGATGTTACGGGTCCCCTGGGAAGTAAGGTACGGGCATTTTATGGGTTATCGGGAGATGAGCGCTCTGCGTTTATCGAGATGGCGGCCGCCAGTGGGTTAGAGCGGGTTCCGGCAGGGTTGCGCGACCCGCTGAAAACCACCTCATGGGGGACCGGAGAGTTGATTCGCCATGCGCTGAATGCGGGTGTAGAACATATCATCATTGGGATTGGCGGTAGCGCGACTAATGATGGTGGTGCCGGTATGGTGCAGGCTCTGGGCGCCAAATTGCTGGATGCGCAGAATAACCAGATTGCACAAGGCGGGATCGGCCTGGAATCGCTCACCAGGATAGATATTTCAGCGTTAGATAAGCGCCTTGCTACCTGTCGTATTGAAGTGGCCTGCGATGTCACGAATCCGCTGACCGGTAAAGAGGGCGCTTCTGCAGTATTTGGTCCGCAAAAAGGGGCAACGCCAGAGATGATTACCCGTCTGGATAATGCGCTGACGCACTATGCGCAACTGATTGCCCGCGATCTGGACGTTAACGTGCTGGAACTGGCGGGCGGTGGCGCGGCTGGCGGCATGGGGGCTGCACTGTATGCGTTTTGCGGCGCGCAGCTACGCCGTGGTATCGAGATCGTGACGGATGCGTTACACCTTGATGACTGCGTTGCGGATGCAGATTTAGTTGTGACCGGGGAAGGGCGTATTGACAGTCAGACGATCCATGGCAAAGTCCCGGTTGGCGTAGCGAACGTTGCAAAGCGATATAATAAGCCTGTCATTGGTATTGCAGGCAGCCTGACGCCAGATGTTGGTGTGGTACATGAGCATGGAATTGATGCCGTTTTTAGCGTGATTTATACCATTTGCACGCTGGATGAGGCGCTGGATAATGCGAGTGAAAATGTGCGGATGACAGCACGAAACGTGGCCGCAACGCTTAAAGCAGGGCAGCAATTACGCTGAGTTGTTGGCCGGAAAAGGCGCTGACGCCGCCTCCGGCGATGTGCCCGATGCGCGGCGCTTATCGGATCTGTGGTAAACAGCAAAACCTGTAGGCCGGAAAAGGCGGTTACGCCGCCTCCGGCGATGTGCCCGATGGCGCGACGCTTATCGGGCCTGTGGTATACAGCGAAACCTGTAGGCCGGAAAAGACGCTGATGCCGCCTCCGGCGATGTGCCCGATGCGCGGCGCTTATCGGGCCTGTGATAAACAGCGAAACCTGTAGGCCGGATAAGGCGTTTACGCCGCATCCGGCGATGTGCCTGATGCGCGACGCTTATAGGAACTGTGGTAAACAGCAAAACCTGTAGGCTGGAAAAGGCGTTTACGCCGCCTCCGGCGATGTGCCCGATGGCGCGACGCTTATTGGGCCTGTGGTATACAGCGAAACCTGTAGGCCGGAAAAGACGCTGATGCCGCCTCCGGCGATGTGCCCGATGCGCGGCGCTTATC